>CAYGQY010000103.1:0-6015 GCA_964352195.1 uncultured bacterium | reverse complement strand
GCTGGCGTCCGCTGCACCGATCCATGGCCACCGCCCCCTATCTGATCGCCTTGGCCCTGCTGGAGCAGGCGGGGCTGCGGACGATGCCCCTGCAGGGCAAGTCCTTGCCGGAACCCCTGCCCGGCGACGGGGACCCTGGGGAGGTGGGTCGCCAGCAGGCCCTCGAACTGCTGGTGCGGGTGTGGCAGCGCAGCGAATCAGGTCCGTTGCGCCGGGCGGCCGGCGATCACAGCCTGCTGCTGGCGGAGGTGCCGATCGAGGCCCTGCAGCAGCAGCTCCCGGCCCTGAAGGCCGGGTGGATCGCCAGTGGCGACAACAGCCGCTGGTTGCAACAGCTGCGGGAGCTGGCCGGAGGCATCTGGCTCCTGGGACTCGAACCGCGCGAGCCCCTCCGCTTTCGGCGGATTCAGTAGATCGCGATCCCCCGCCGACACGACTGGTCGAGGGCCACGGGGTCCTGCGGCGTGCCAGGGCCAGGCATCCGGGCGAACCCCACCTGGCCCTGAGCAGACGGCGAAACCCAGCCCTGCCGCCCTGCAGAGGCACCCGCGGGAGCATTTGCAGGTGAGGCTCCACATCGCCGCCAAACGGCGGAGACGGTTCAGCCGATGGTGCCTGGGATCCGCCCTGAGCCACGCGAACGCCCCTCAAGCAGGGGAGGGGAGCGGGCCTTCGAGGAGCCGGAGCTGACCGGCTGAATTCAAGGGAAATCCTGGCCCTCTCCCGGCTCCCCAGCAGGCGGATAACCCCAAGGATCCTGCCCCGATCATGAGCACCCGCTCCTACACCACCCTGTGGCGGCGCACACGAACCCTGTCGTCAATCCGAATGTCTTTATTGTGCATATCCATCCCTTTGACCGCAGCCACTTCCCCCTGGATGCCCTGGGCAGCCATCTGCTCAACCAGTTGCTTCATCAACTCGTCTTCCACCTTATTCTGATCGAAACCACTGGGAGTGAGATCTGCCAGAAAGCGGCCAATCCGAGTTGCCACCAGAGCCGAAGGATTGGTAACTTTGATGACAATCATGACAGATGGCAGACATTCAGCCTGGAGATTGTATCGCACATCGGCTGGCTCATTGAAGTGCACAAACGCACCGCAATCCCGTATTGATGGAGTTGCGAACCAGGCGGATCATTCCACCAGAACTCGCCATCCTCACGGCGCTATTGTCACTCCGATGGGAGCATCCATGCCACGGCCCGGCTCGATCCGGGTTCGATGGGCCTCGGAGCGCCCACTCCGCCCCCCTTCCCGGCAGGGCCGAGATCAAACCGGCCCATCGAGCACGAACCGATAGCGCACATCGCCGGCCCGCAGCCGGGCGATCGCGGTGTTCAGCTCGGCCATCGGCAGATGTTCCACCTGGGGCCGGATGCCATGGCGCACGCAGAACTCCACCATGGCGAGGAGGCTGGCCGGGGAGGAAGTGGGGCTGCCCGTGAACTGGAGCCGGCCGGCGATGAAGGGGAAGGCGGCCAGGGGGATGGGATCGGTCACCACCCCCAGCTGATGCAAACAACCCTTCGGAGCCAGCGCCCCCACCACAGCGTTCCAGTCGAGTGTGTGGTTGCTGGTGTTGATGATCAGGTCGAAGCGCCCGCGGTGGTCGGCCAGATCAGCCAGTTCGACCACCTGATGGGCTCCGAACCCCCGGGCCTCCTCCGCCTTGGCGGGGCTGGTCGTGAGGGCCGTCACCTCGCAGCCCCAGGCCCGGGCGAACTGCAGGGCCAGGTGGCCCAGGCCGCCGATTCCGATCACCGCCACCCGGGCCGTCGGGCTGATCGCCCCATCGAACAGGGGGGCGAACACCGTGATGCCGCCGCAGAACAGGGGGCCGGCATCGGCGGCGGAGAGGCCCTCCGGCAGCGGGATCAACCAGTCCTGATGGGCTTTGACATGGCTGGCGAAGCCGCCGCTCCGACCCACGATCGTGGACTCCAGCGACGCGCACAGGTTGGCGTCGCCGCCCAGACACCAGGCGCAGTGCCGACAGCTGCCGGCAATCCAGCCCAGCCCCCGCACCTGCCCCAGCAACACCGGGTCCACACCCTCGCCCACCGCGCTCACCCGTCCCACGGCTTCATGGCCGGGCACCAGCGGGAAGGAGGACACTCCCCAGGCATTGTCGATCATCGACACATCGCTGTGGCAGAGGCCACAGTGCAGCACCTCCAGTACCACCTCATCGGCGGCGGGCTCAACCAGCGTGCCGACAGCACGCTGGAGAGGGGAGCCGGCGTGCTCCGCCTGCCACACGGTGATCTGCATGGGAGCCTGCTTCGGGTTTCGGTTCTAGCCAGGCTCACTCGGCCGTCGCCGGCCGACCCAGCCCCTCGCCCTCGCCGCTGAAGAAGCCGGCCAGGCTGAGGCCCGCCTCGTGGGCGGCCACGGTGACCCGCAGCTTCTGATCCTCGTCGAGGCCATCCCAGAAGGCATGGAAGAGATCCAGGGAGGCCTTGCCGGCACCCACCGCCCCCAGCAGGGTGAGCGGCACGGTCAGCCAGGGGAACACCAGGAGCACCACCGACAGCACCGCCCCCACCGCCACCCCGGTCTTGGCCGTCTCCAGGCTGGTGCTGAGCACCAGCTTCAGCTGGGTGGCCCGGTCGATCTCACCCCGCTTGCGCAGGGCTTCGGTGCGCAGGGCCGTGAGCAGGGCCTGATAGATGGCGTAGGTGAGCACCCCGCCCACGGTGCTCTCGGAGATGAACTCTCCGCCGCTGAAGGCGCCGCCGTTGGCATTCAGGTCCACCGAGGCGAAGCCGGCCAGGGGGGCCACTTCCCAGCCGGCGCGGGGAATGCGGAAGGGGTCGTGCTCGCGGGTCATGGCGGGGGGGCGATGGGACCGAGAGTCCCAGTCTGGGGCCTTCCGGCCTGTTGGGGAAGACGGGGCGGCCGCGCCGTCCCGCGGCGGGCCCGCTCAGACCAGACGACCGTCCTCCAGGCAGAGGATCCGATCGGCGATGTCCAGGATGCGATTGTCGTGGGTGACCATCAGGATCGTGGCGCCGTCCTCCCGGGCCAGGCGCTGCATCAGCGTCACCACGTCGCGGCCGGAGCGGCTGTCGAGGGCGGCGGTGGGCTCGTCGGCCAGCACCAGGGGCGGCTGACTGACCAGGGCCCGCGCCACCGCCACCCGCTGCTTCTGGCCGCCCGAGAGCTGATCGGGGAAGGCCGGCGCAGACGCCCCCAGCCCCACGCTCGCGAGGATGGCCAGGGCCCGGCGGTTCATCTCCGCCTCGGAGAGCTCGCCGCGCACCTCCAGGGCCATGCGCACGTTCTGCAGGGCCGTGAGGCTGCGGTGCAGGTTGTGGGCCTGAAAGATGTAGCCATGCTCCCGGCGCGCCAGGGTGAGTGTGCGGGAGTCGCAGCCGATCAGCTCCCGATTCAGCACCTTCAGGCTGCCGCTCTGGCCGGCCCGCAGCCCTCCGATCAGGGTCAGCAGGGTGGTTTTTCCCGATCCTGACGGACCGGTGAGCAGGACGATCTCCCCCGCCGCCACCTCCAGCCGGATGTCCGTGAGCACCTGGCGCCGCAGGGCGCCGCTGCCGAAGTGGTGGTGGAGCCCCTGAATCACCAGGCTGCTGGCCATGGGGGATCCGCTCCAGTTCAGAACAGTTCGGCGGGATCGGCCGCCCGCAGCCGCCGGGTGGCGATCCCGCCGGAGGCCAGGCACATCACCAGGGTCAGCACGAACACGACCAACGCCCGCGAGACCGTCATCGCGATCGGCAGGCGGGTGGCGTTGGCGGCCAGGGCATAGAGACCGATCGGCAGCACCAGCCCCGGCAGAAAGCCGAGCGCGGCCAGCACCAGCGACTGCTCGACCACCACCAGCAGCAGATAACGGTGGCGGAAGCCCATCGCCTTGAAGGTGGCGTACTCCCCCAGATGGGCATTCACATCGGTGGAGAGCACCTGGTACACGATCACCACCCCCACCACGAAGGCCATCGCCGTGCCGAGGCTGAAGATGAAGCCGATCGGGCTGGTGACCCGCCAGTAGGCCTCCTCAAAGGCCACGTACTCCCGGGCGCTGAGCACCTTCACGTCCTCCGGCAGATGGGCCCGCAGCTGGGCCAGCACCGGTTCCAGCGCCGCGGCCGGGGTCAGTTTGATCAGGCCGACGCTGATGCTGCTCACGCTCCGGCGGGGAAACAGCCGCTGGAAGGTGTCCTCACTGGCCATCAGGGTGGCGTCCGCTCCGAAGGAGGCCCCGAGCGTGAACAGTCCGGCGATGGTGAGCGTGCGGCGTTCCACCTCGGTGCGGACCGGCTCCCCCCGCTCCAGGGCCTCGATGACCTGGCCATACCGGCCGCGGGCGCCGCGATCGAAGAGAACCGTGTCCGGCAGCTGGAGGGAGCTCCTCTGGGCCGTCACCTCCGGCAGCCGCAGCACCGCGGAGTCGGGATCGAAACCCAGAACCTGCACGGTGGCATTGAGCCGGGTCTGGGGATTGCGCCAGGTGATCGTGCTCAGATGCAGGCCCCGGGCGTCGGCGACCCCGGGCACATCGAGGGCCTGGAGGAGGCGGCGGCGCGGGAAGGTGGAGAGGTTCTGGAGGTTCTGGGCCCGGGGGCTGATCAGCACGATGTCGCCGTCGAAGGCGCGCACCAGGCGGGTGTTGCTGTCGTAGAGGGCCGCCTGGAAACCCAGCTGCATGAACATCAGCACATCGGCGAAGGCGATGCCGGCCAGGGCCACCACCAGTCGGCCCGGCTCATGGCGCAACTGCAACCAGCCCAGCGGGATGCGGCTCACGGTCCGATCACCGCCCGCACCTGCAGGTTCGAGAAGCCGGCCGCCCGGGCACTGCTGGCGGGAGTGAGGGGGGCGTGCACCTCCACCACCCGGCTGTCGGTGTTGGCACTCGGGTCGGTATTGATCACCGCCTGGCGCCGCACGATCGCCCCGATCCGCCCCACCCGGGCGTCCAGTGGACCGGGCAGGGCCGGACTGGTGATCCGCACCGGTTGCCCCGGCCGCACCCGGCCCCGATCACTCTCATAGACCTCCGCCACCACCTGCATGCGATCGGTCTGGCCGACCTCCACGATTCCGTCCGTGCCGGCGGCCTCCCCCGCCCGGCTCCTCACCCCCAGCACGCGGCCATCGATGGGGCTGCGCACCAGGCTGTCCCCATGGCGGGCCTGGGCGCTGGCCAGCGCCGCCAGGGCCGCCTCGAGGCCGCGGCGGGCCGCGATCACATCCACGGTCTCGCCGGCCGCCAGCCCGGCCCGCTGGCGGGCCAGCTGCACCTGCGCCTCCTGCAGCGAGGCCGCCACGGTCTCGCGGGTGAGGCGGCGATCATCCCGGTCCTGGGCCGAGACCGCCCCCCGCTCGAACAGGGACTGGTAGCGCTCCAGCTCCGCGCCGGCGGTGCGCAGCTGGGCACGCAGGGAGGCCACCCGGGCGGCCTGACTGCCCAGACCGCTGCGGGAATCCGCCTGGACCACCGTCAACCTGGCGCGGGCCTGATCGCTCTGGGCCCGGGCCTCGGCGACGGCGGCCCGCAGCCGGGGCTCGCTGTCGAGCACCGCCAGCACCTGGCCCCGCCGGACGCGGTCGCCCTCCTCCACCAGCAGGCTCCGCAGCGTCGGTTGACCGCTGCCGGCGCTGGGGGCGGCGATGGTGCGCACCTCCCCCACCGGCTCCAGCCGGCCCAGGGCGGTCACCGTGCGGATCGGGGCGATCGCCTGGGGCGGCGGCCGCCGCCGGGCCTGGGTGAGCCGAACGGCCAGACCAATGCAGCCCCCCCCCAGGGTGAGGGCCACCAGGGCGGGAAGCCAGCGGCGGCGGGGGAAGCTCAGGTCCACGGGGAAGGAGCATGTCGCTTCTCCAGACTAAACGGTTCAGTACAATCTGGGTCCCCTGTCGCGCCCGCCCGCCGCCTCGCACGGGCTCTCCTCTCCAGCTCCCGTCTCCTGCCCCTTCACGCATGCCACGGCCCCAGCCGCCCGCTTGCCCTGGGAGCGGCGGGGGGCGGATGAGGGCGTGTCGGCGGGCG
>CAYGQY010000102.1:0-6408 GCA_964352195.1 uncultured bacterium | reverse complement strand
GTGCTGGTGCGCTTCACCGGCTCGCTCCAGCCCGGCGTCACCCTGCGCGATGTGGTCAACGCCATCCCCTGGGTGGCGATCCAGAAGGGGCTGCTGACCGTGGCGAAGGCGGGCAAGGTGAACGTGTTCTCCGGCCGGATCATGGAGATCGAGGGGCTGCCCGATCTCAAGCTGGAGCAGGCTTTTGAGTTAACGGACGCCACCGCCGAGCGCTCCTGCGCCGGCTGCACGATCAAACTCTCGGAAGCCACCGTGGCCGAATACCTGAGCAGCAACGTGGCCCTGCTCAAGAACATGATCGCCCGCGGCTACAGCGATGCCCGCACCATGGCCCGCCGCATCCAGGCGATGGAGGCCTGGCTGGCCGATCCCCAGCTGATGAGCGCCGATGCCGACGCCGAGTACGCCGAAATCATCGAGATCAACCTCGATGAACTCACTGAACCGGTGCTGGCCTGCCCCAACGATCCCGACAACGTCAAGCTGCTCTCCGAGGTGGCCGGCGACCGCATCGATGAGGTGTTCATCGGTTCCTGCATGACCAACATCGGCCATTACCGCGCCGCTGCCACCGTGCTCGATGGGGCCGGCAGCAGCGCCGCCAAGCTCTGGGTCTGTCCCCCCACCCGCATGGACGACGAGGTGCTGCGCGCCGAGGGCTACACCAGCAAGTTCGAGGCAGCCGGCGCCCGCATGGAGCTGCCCGGCTGCTCGCTCTGCATGGGCAACCAGGCCCGCGTCGACGACAACACCACGGTGTTCTCCACCAGCACCCGCAACTTCAACAACCGCCTCGGCAACGGTGCCCAGGTGTACCTGGGCAGCGCCGAACTGGCGGCAGTGTGTGCCCTGCTGGGCCACATCCCCACCCCGGCCGAATACCTGGAGATCGCGGCGGCCAAGATCGATCCCCTTTCCGATCAGCTCTACCGCTACCTCAACTTCGATCAGATCGAGGGCTTCCGCGACGAGGGCCGGGTGGTGAGCAGCGCCGAGGAGGAGCGGGTCCTGGCGGAGGTCTGAGGCGGACGGTGCCTGCGGACGAACTCGTCAGGCGGGAGCTGCAACGGGATCAGGCGCGCACCAGCGCCCTGCGCCGCCTGCTGGAGCATCGGCTGCTGCCGGTGGTCCTGGCCCTGATCCTCACCGGTCTGGGGGCGGCCACCGCCGGTCTGCTGTTCAAGATCGGCCTCGATGGCCTGGGGCGCTGGCGGCTGGGGTTGCTGGGCTCCGGTCCCGATCTGCTGCTGTTGCCGGCCATCGGCGGCGGCGGTGGCCTGATCGCAGGATTGCTGGTGCAACACCTGGCCCCGGCGGCCCAGGGATCGGGCATCCCCCAGGTGAAGCAGTTCCTGCAGGGTCGCCCTGTCCCGATGGATCTGACCGTGGCGCTGGTGAAGCTGGCGGCCGGCATCGTGGCGATCGGCTGCGGTTTTCCGCTCGGCCCATCCGGCCCTTCGATCCAGATGGGCAGCTCGGTGGGTCATGAGATGGCCCGTCGCATCCAGGCGCCGAAGGCCTTCCTGCGGATGATTGTTGCCGGCGGCGGCGGGGCGGGCATCGCGGCGGTGTTCAACGCGCCGATTGGCGGCTTCTTCTATGCCCTCGAGGAGCTGCTGCGCGGTGCCCGGCCGGTGGTGATGCTGCTGGTGCTGTTCACCACCTTCTGGGCCGACACCTGGGCCGATCTGCTGGGGCTGGCGGGCCTGGGCCCGGCCCTCGCCGGCCTGGGTCCGTCGGGCACCTTGCCCCTGGAGCGCCAGGTGTTCGCCTTCTTCGAGGTGCGTCCACTCGATCTGGTCGTCTTGTTCGGCCTTGGTGCCCTGGTGGCCTGTGCCGCCGAGGCCTATTGCCGCTTCGTGGTGGGGCTGCACACCCTGCGCCGGCGCTGGCGACTCCCGCTGGCGGCGGGCATGGCCGGGGTGGGCGTGCTGATCGGCCTGATCGACGCCCTGCTACCGGCCGATTTCATCAACCGGGCCGGCATCCGTCAGGCGGTGGCGGAAGGGGATCTGGACATCTCCCGGGCCCTGGCGATCTTTGTGGTGCTGTTCGTGACAACGGGTCTGGCTGCCGCCGTGGGGACCCCGGGGGGGCTGTTCGCGCCGATGCTGACCCTGGGCGGTGCCCTGGGGCTGGGGGTAGCCGGTGCGATCGAGCAGCTCGGCGGCGCGGCCCCCAGCACGGTGGTGTTCGCCTGCATGGGGGCCTTCGTGGCGGCCTGTTCGCGCACCCCGATCACGGCCATGTTCCTCACCTTCGCCCTCACCAAGGATCCACTGATCCTCAAACCCCTGCTGGTGGCCTGTCTGGGTGGCTTTCTGGTGGCGCAGATGCTGCACCGCCACTCCCTGTTCGAGCGCCTGATGCCGCCGCTCCCGCCCCAAGCGCCGGCGGCTGGGGCGGTGCGCTCCGTGCCACTGCGGCCCCGCAAGCTCTGAGGGGCCGAGGCCCTGTGGATTTCGGTAGCTGCTGTTACGAACGCCCCTGGCCAGCCGGAGGGCCCGGGGGTGGTTCCTACGCTTCGGGCGTTGCCGCACCTCGCCGATGCCACGAGCTGACCTCCTGGGTCGCACCGGCTGGGTCCTGGCGGTGGCGCTCAGCCTGGCGGTGGCGGGTTGCGGCCAGACCGCCGGCACCATCAAGGACGCCGCCGGCCAGGCGGGTGGAGGCATGGCGGACGCGGTGCGGAACACCGCCGCCGATGCCTCGATGACGGCCCTTGCCCCGGCCGTGCAGCCCATCCTGGACCTCCTCCAGCGCAGTGAAACTCAGATCAAGGCGGGAAATCTGCAGGGGGCGATCGCCGGCATGGGCGGCTTTCCGGCCCTGTTCGAGAAAGCGACGCCGCTGATCCAACCCCTGGCCGGCGACCGCTGGCCCGCCATCGAAGCGGCGGCGGCCCAGGTGATCCAGACCTTCGATGGCGGCTCCTTCCCCACGGCCGATGCGGCGGGCTCGGCGATCAGCGGCCTGATCGCCCCGCTCTCGGCCCTGCTGGCGCGGTAGGTCCGCCCGCCGGGCGCGGCACGGCATCCAGACCCCGGGGATGACACCCTGGAGTCACGACCTGAGCCCGTTCCCTGAACCAGGAAACCCTGCTGTTCGAGCCCGCCCGCCCGGACGCTGACGCGCTGCGCACGGTGCTGGCCTTTCCGAGCACCTACGCGGTGGGGATCACCAGCCTGGGGTATCAGGTGGTCTGGGCCACGCTGGCGCGGCGCCGCGATCTGGATGTGCGCCGGCTGTTCACCGATCAGGCGGATCCGCCCCACCGCCGGTGCGATCTGTTCGGCCTCTCCCTGAGCTGGGAACTCGACGGCCCGGTGCTGCTTGACCTGCTGGAGCGGGAGCGGATCCCGATCTGGAGCCACAACCGACATGAGCAGGATCCGATCGTGTTCGGTGGCGGCCCCGTGCTCACCGCCAACCCCGAACCGCTCGCTCCCTTCTTCGATGCGGTGCTGCTAGGCGATGGGGAGTCGCTGCTGCCCGCCTTCGTCGAGGCCCTCGTGGCCCACCGAGATGCCCCCCGGGCGGATCGGCTCCGGGCCCTGGCCCGGGTGCCGGGGGTCTATGTGCCGGCCTTCTACGCCCCCCGCTACGACGCCGGTGGCGCCCTGCTCGTGGTGGAACCCACCGAAGCGGGCATCCCGGCCACGGTCGCCAAGCAGACCTGGAGGGGCAATACCCTCAGCCACTCCACGGTGATCACCCCCGAAGCGGCCTGGCCCTCGATCCACATGGTGGAGGTGGTCCGCAGCTGCCCCGAGCTCTGCCGCTTCTGCCTGGCCAGCTACCTCACCCTCCCTTTTCGCACCCCCTCCCTCGACGACGGCCTGATCCCCGCGGTGGAGACCGGCCTGGCGGTCACATCGCGGCTCGGGCTGCTCGGTGCCTCGGTCACCCAGCATCCCCAGTTCGCCGACCTGCTCAGTTGGCTCGATGCCGATCGCTTCGAGGGCATCCGGCTGAGCGTCAGCTCCGTGCGGGCCGCCACGGTGACACCCCAGCTGGGGCGGATCCTGGCCAGGCGGGGCAGCAAGTCGCTCACGATCGCGATTGAGAGCGGCAGCGAGCGGATGCGGCAGCTGGTGAACAAGAAGCTCACCACCGAGGAGATCGTCGCGGCAGCCCGTTACGCCAGGGAGGGCGGCCTGAGCGGGCTGAAGCTCTACGGCATGGCCGGGCTCCCCACCGAGGAGGACGCCGACATCGAGGCCACGGCCGACCTGCTGCTGACCCTGCGGGCCGCCACCCCCGGGCTGCGCCTCACCCTGGGCGTCAGCACCTTCGTGCCCAAGGCCCACACGCCCTTCCAGTGGGAGCCGGTGCGACCCGAAGCGGAGAAACGCCTCCAGCGGCTGGCCCGACGCCTGAAGCCCAAGGGCATCGAGCTGCGGCCGGAAAGCTATGGCTGGAGCGTGATCCAGGCTCTGCTCTCCCGCGGAGACCGGCGTCTGGCGCCAGTGATCGCCGCCGTGCGCGGACGTCACAGCAGCCTGGGGGGGTGGAAGGCCGCCCACCGGGCCGTGCGGGCCGGCGATGCGGCCGTGGTCACTCCACCGCTGCCGCCTCCGCCCGCCTGGGCAGAGACGGTCCACGCGGTCTGGGATGACGGGTGCATTTTGCCCTGGGACCATCTGGAAGGTCCCCTGCCGGCGGCCACGCTGCGACGGCATCGCGCCGAAGCACTCACACCCCCTGGACAGCCCAGTGCTCCGGTCGGTGCCTGAACGCCACGACCCGGAGCGCGGCGCCGGGATGTCCGAAACCGCCGCCGAGCAGCAGCCCCCGCGAATCCCCTTCCTCGACTATCTGCGGATTGCCGCCTTTTTGAGTGTTCTTGTCAGCCATCTTTACTATGAAAGACTCAGTGTTCTGCTCGGCAATCCCGACACACCTGGACCCCTGAAACTCTTGCTGATGGCAGTTCTCCCGTTCTGCTTCGAAGGGGGTGTGGGGGTGGTGCTCTTCTTTCTGATTTCAGGCTACATCGTCACCCATGTGGTTCGTCGTGAAACCCCGGTTCAGTTTGCCGTTAAGCGATTCTTTCGTATTTATCCGTTGTATATCTTCGTGCTGATCTGTCAGATCGCCGTTTTGGCCTGGTTCGGGCAGGCGCCGAGCCCAATCACGGCGATTCAGCAAATGACCTTGTTGGGTGATTTCTTTGGGACGCCCTATTCGATTGGTGGAGCTGAATGGACCTTGCGAATCGAGCTGCTGTTCTATCTGTTCATGCTTGTTCTTCTGGTCGTGCTGAGGGCGCCTGGGCGCGCCTTGTCCTGGGGCAGGATTGTGTTGGTCTACGCCGGCATCACCCTGCTGAGCGGCTGGCTCCCCCCCTGGACCAACGGAACGATCATCTGGTCGCCTGAATGGCCCGCCACCGGTTCGGTCACGCTGTACTTCCCGTTTCTGCTGGTCGGTTCAACGCTGTATCTCTACGAAAGGAAGCTGACGTCGGGGCTGGCCGCTGCCCTGTTGTTTCTCATCGTGATGGGGCAGTATTGGACTTTGCTTCCCCGCTATCAGCCCAATTGGAGTCATGATCACCATGCCTTGCTGGCCCTCGCCCTGTTTGCCCTCGGCTGGGTCTTCAGGCACAGCATCAAGGCGCCCAGAGGGATCCTCTGGATTTCTGGCCTTACCTACGCAATCTATCTGTTCCATATCTGGCTGGTGGAGGCGGTGCTCCAGTTTCTGCCCGACCTGGCTCGTCTGGGATGGCCCATCGCCAGCCGCGATCTCACCGTTCTGCTGATCCTCTTTGTCGTCTGCATTCTGTCGATGCTCCTGGTGGAACGTCCGGCGGCGGCCCTGAGCGGCATCCTGCTCAAACGTCTGGCGATTCCCGCGTCCCCCCTGGAATCGGCGGATCAGCGTGCCGGGAGCGGACGGAGGCCGTAGCCCCGCAATCCGGCCAGAAGAATCCAGCCGGCGATGTTGATCCGGCTGTCGTACGAGGGGATATCGGTGGCATGCAGGGAGGCCAGCACCAGGGCGGCGGCCCACCAGGCCCGATCGAACAGGCTGCCGGTGGCCATGCCGCGGCGGACGGCCCGGATCAGCAGCCAGAGCACCAGAGCCACCACCAGCCCAGCCACCGGCAGCCCATGGCTGACGGCCAGGTCGATCGGCAGGTTGTGGGGATGGCCGTGCCATTTCCCGGTGCGCAGGGGATAGATGACGCTGAAGGCGGCTGCCCCCCAGCCCAGCCACGGCCGCTCACCGACCAGGGTCAGAGCCACGCCCCACTGGTTGAGTCGGGTGATCGCCAGGGGTCGGCGGCCCGCATGCTCCAGATCGCTCAACCGCCCCCAGATTCCGCCGGGCACCAGGGTGCGGGCGGGCTGCTGCAGCCAGGGGGGCACCCCCGCCAGGCTGACCAGGGCCACCGGCAGG
>CAYGQY010000101.1:0-6415 GCA_964352195.1 uncultured bacterium | reverse complement strand
CTGGTGAGCCCTTCGTTGGTGCGGATCATCAGCTCGGATCGGAACTGGTGGTAGCGCTCGCCGATGGCTTCGAGGTTCTGGCGGGTGGATTCGTGAGCGGGATCGTTGGCGGTGGAATCGAGCAGGGCGGCGGGGAATGGGAAGGTTTCGAAGCAGTCTGAGGGGGTATAGCGGAGGTCGTCTTTCATCGATGAAGCTGTTAGCAGGGCCCAGTAACGATGCAGACAGGATTGCAGAACCCCAAACACTGAGTTATCTTCCCTCGCAAAAACAGCCAGTGAGTGAGAAAACACTGCAGGGAGCCGAGTCCTTGCCAGTGCGACTGTGTTCGAAGTCAGGGCAATCACCATTGCTTGCGTGCAATGCGCTAATGCCACGGTTCCGGCCTGATTGCGACGGCCAAACAGCCACCATTGCTTGCTGTAGCTCCCCGGCTTTGTAATTCTTTCTGGCTTGACTTTCCTCTCTACGATCGCCATCAGTTCAGGCCACTCCTTTCGGCATTCTCCTTCACCTCGCTCGCCAAAGTTGATCACAAAGCGGTGATGAGCATGAATTGGACTGCTGTTGACTTCTTCGCCCCCAATGTACGGGAAGATTACATCCGCGTTCTTCGGGTTCTCTGCTATCAGCTTCTTCATAGTGCCGATAGGCGAGGGGATCCCTGGCGTGTGGTCGTCTGCCGGGCCAGAGTCGTCAAAAGTGAATCCCATGCCCAGGACCACGCTCCCGATAAAGCATTCACCCTGGCTGGTAATCAGGGGACTTGGATTTTCATGCCCGCCATTAGGAAATAAGAATGCTGTGATCCGATTAACCGGCCGCCCATCTAGGAGCTTTCGTCCAAAGTACGCATTCTTGGCGACATGGACTGCGCTAACCACTACAGCAGCAACACCTGGCCATTTTAGTCTGCGTTGTGCACTGTAGATGACTCCGCCATTGACGCATATCCACCGGAGGCCTGTTATTCGAGTATCGCCCTGGCAAATGGTATTAGTGGCAATAAGGCCCATTGCTCCGCCTTGTCGGAGGTGGGAGTAGCAGCGTCGGAAGAAATGGGCGACAAGATCTGCGTTTGCGTTCCCATCTGTGGAAATTATCTGGAGCCACTCTTTGTATGTATCGCCAGCCACTGTGCTGATCCGCTTCCCTCCAATGAAGGGAGGATTGCCTGCGAACACATCGAAGCCACCTCGCTCTTCGCTGAACACCTCCGGGAACTCAAGATCCCAATGGAAGGGGCGAATGCCCCTGTCGCCTGCGGCCAGGCGGTGGCGGATCTCCTGGATCGAGTCCTGCAGGCCTTCGTCGTCGAAGGCGCCGCTGAGCATCGCTAGGTAGACCTCCTGCTTGTCAGCCCGTTCTTTGGGTTTGGAGGCCTCGAAGAAGGCAGCCACCATCAGATCCCCGGCCTGGCGCAGGCCGTCTGTGGCCTTGATCTGCTGCTGCAGCTGGATGCGTTTGCGGTCGTAGTCCGCGTCGCTGCGGGTGTCTTCGGAGAAGCTGCTGCTGCGCTCGGCGCAAGCCTGCACATAGATGCCCTGCTGGATACGCAGCAGTTGCATCTGCACGTTGTCGGAGGCGGCCTCGATCTCTTTCAGCGAATAGCCCACCAGCGAATCGCCGCATTTGAGGGCGTGATCCACAAAGGTGAACGGCAGGTCCTGGCTGAGCGTCACCAGCCAGAGGCTCAGCTTGGCCAGGTTCACCGCAAAGGGGTTCTTGTCGACGCCGTACAGGCAGCTCTGGGCGATCAGGCGGCGGGCGTAGAGGTCTTTGTCGAGGCTGGAATCCTTGGGGGCCTTGTGTTCATCGCCGTTGTCCCAGGCCTGCACCAGCCAGCCCGCCAGATAGCGGCACACCGCCACCAGGAACGCGCCCGAGCCCATCGCCGGGTCGCACACTTTTAGCGCCAGGATCTGCTCGGCGCTGGGCTTGTGATTGCAACGCTCCAGCCAGGGGCGGAACGCCTCGGCCACGATCGGTTCGGTGAGCGCCCTTGGTGTGTAGTGGCTGCCACTGCGGCGTCGCTCGGCCGTGGGCTGCAGGATCAGTGAGCTCGCCGCCACTCCGTTGGGGGTGTGGGGCGAGAGGCGGTTGCCGAGGGCCAGGCACAGCTCCGCCAGGGAGCTGGCCTGCTTGAGGCCCTCCTTCGCTTTCGCAGGCAGCTTGAGCGCCACGCCGGCCTGCTCATCCAGCCACTTTTCGCGCTTGCCGGCGGCCACCTGGAGCAGCTGCTCAGCGTCCACCACCACGGTGATCGTGATCTTCTGCCTCGGTGGCCGGTAGGTGATCCCCACGCTGGGGCCGGTGGCACCCTCCACCGTGAAGCCCATGATCCCCTCGTACACCGAGCCGATTTGCTCCACATCGAGCGAGCGGTAGTTGAGTCGCTGGGCCACCTTGTTGTCGTCCGCCAGCCACAGCAGCCGGGTGAGCACCTTTTCCACCACGTCGTCGCTGATGGCGGGAAGGTTGGTGAGGCTGGACTCGTCGTAGTGGCTGCCGGCGGCGCGACCCTCTAGGAACGGATAGGCGTCGGGACCAAACAGTTCGCCGTGGCGCGCTGGCAGATAGTTCGGATCGGCGCCGCCGCCGTCGTACACCAGCCGGAACAGGCTGAGCAGCGAGGCCCAGGCACCGCGCCGGTCGGCCATGGCGTTCTGGTGCTCAAAGCGCTCCTGGCGCAGGCGATCGGCCAGGGAGCTGACGCTGTAGTGCTGCCCGTAGAGCGAGTCCTTCGGCATCAGCGCTTCGTCTTCCGCGTACAGCAGGAACACCAGCCGCAGCAGCACCGTGATCAGGCCGCCATAGAGGTGTTTCTGACCCTCTTCGCTGCTGGGCAAATCACCGAGCACCGTGCCGCCGGCGTCGTGGGCGATGCGTTCGGCCTCGTCGAAGCCCAGCAGCAATTCCCACAGGGCTTCAAGCACCTGCTCGGCCAGGCGGGTGCTCACCTCGTTCTGGTTCTTGCGGCTGGCGGCCAGCAACTGCGGCAGCCGTTGCTCCGGGTTGCCGCCAAACAGACGGTCGACCCCCAGCAGCAGCTCCAGGGCGCCGAGCATCGGCCGGCCCGCCACCTCCGCCATGGGTTCCAGCGGCAACGTGAGCCAGCCGCTCGATTCGCCGCGCGGCGCATGCACCAGGCGCAGCTGCGATCCGTTGAACAGCAGACCGATGGGGATCTCTGTTTCCTTCAGCAGCCGTTCGAAACGCTGCTGCGGTGTGGCATCCCAGCCGTGGCCCGTAGGGTTCCAGTTGGCGTCGAAATCCCGGCCCCACTCGCCCGATTGGGTGAGGTCGAGCACCAGGGCTTGAAGCCTTGTCGCTGACTCGGCGCCTGGTGATGAATCCGCCGTGGGTTGCTCAAACGCCGGCACGCCGTGGCTGGGCCGCAGGGTCTCGCCGTATTCCGCCAGCACCACCTCGGGCACGGCCTGAAGCTCGGCGGCTGGCACCAGATCCGCCTCGCCCCAGTCGAGCAAGTCCGTGGCGAGCAGCTGGAAGCTGGGCACCACAGTCAGCGGCAGGCCGTTCGGGCCCTCTACTTCCTCCAGCAATCCCTCCAGCTGGCGTTGAACACTTGAGAGATAGGCGGTGCTCTGGTTAGGGAACAGCTGCAGCGCATTGAGCACCGCCGGCGCCACCACCAGGCCCACGGGCCTGAGCAGGCCAAGCCAGTCATCGGCGGGCAGGCGAGTGGATGCGTGTGAAGGCATCAGCGCACCTCCTGGGGATCTGCCCCCTGCGGCCACAGATAGATCGCCCCAGCCGGCTCCACCCGGTGGGTCTGCAGCGCGAAGGTGCGGCGGATGCGCTCCGGTTCGCGCTCCAGGTCAGTGTCGATCGACGCCAGCCGCTGCTCCCAGTAGCGCCAGTTGTCGGCCACCTGGCGGCGCACTGCTTTCATTTCTTCCGCATCGGCGATGTCGCCGAGCTCGAGCAGCAGCTGATCGGGGTTGTCCTTCACGCGGCTGCGGCTGCTGAGGATGCGCTTGCGCTGCTCCTCCAGCACCTTGCGGAAACGGGCGGCCTCCTCCTCGGCGCGCTTGCCCAGCTTCTCGGCAGCGTCCTGGCGGCGTTGGTCCACCACGCGATCAAGGGCCTCGCGCACCTGGTCCACATCCGCAGCCAGATGCCCCTTCAGGGAAGCGGTGATGGCCTCCGGTGCCTCCAGCCGCTGCTGCAGCGACAGCTCCAGATCCTCCAGGGCCCGGCGGCTCTTCTCCTCACTCAGCTTGCGCAGGCGCCGACCCGGATCGGCCGGATCCCATTCGGCCACCACCGCCAGCACCTCATCGTGCAGCCGCGCTGCCCCGTGGCCATAGAGGCTCAGGCGGGCAAGCACGATCAGCTTGGCGGTGTCGTCGGCCGTGCCCAGCACCGCCGCCCGCTTGAGGGCATCGCTCTGAAAGCCGCGCATCAGGAAGCGGCGCAGCAGCCGCTGCACCAGTGGATGCTCCAGGTGCAGGTGCACCCGGTCGGCGTTCACCTCCTGCGGATCGCGGAACACCACCGGCTGCAGCGCCGTCTCCTGGCGCCACTGCCACAGCTTCTGGCCCGGCTGGCGCGGCGGCCGCAGGGCATCGAGCACATCGCCCCACACCGCATCTCCGCCGGGCAGCTCCTCGGCGGACGGGAACTCCCAGATGGCGCGATCAGGATCGGCGGCGGCCTGGGCCGGATCACGGGGGCGCAGGGCCAGGGGTTCGCCGGCCTGGCCGTTGTTCTGGCCCGTGAGCTGCAGGCTGGTGTTGAGGGCGCCGCGGAACAGGCCGCTGCTGAAGTTGAGCCACTTGCGCGAGCGCTCCAGGTAGCGCTCCAACGTGCCCACCTGGGTTTCCAGCTTGTCCTTGCGCTCGCGGCTACCCTCCAGCTCTTCCTCCAGCAGCGCCCGGGTGCGGCGGAAGGCCTCCTCCTGATCCAGCCCCTCGATCTCCGCCAGGGTGGCGGCCAGGGCCGTGGGGTTGATGCCCTTGGCCAGCAGATCGTTGAGCTTGCGGATCACCACCGGCGGCAGACAGCCCAGCTCGCTGCGGATCTGGTCGGTCTTGCGCACCACCGTGTCGAGCACCGTGTCTTCCGGGCGCTGGGGCAGTACGAAGTAGTGGCAATACACCTGCGGCGCCCGCTGCAGGGTGCGGTCGATGCGGCCATTGCGCTGCTCCATCCGGCCCGGGTTCCAGGGCACATCGAAGTGCACCAGGCGTTTGCAGTGGTTCTGCAGATTCACGCCCTCGCGGGCGGCGTCGGTGGCGATCAGGATCCGCAGTGGGTCTTCCGCCGGTGGACTGTTGAAGCTGCGCTTGATTGCCTCGCGGCGCTCATCGCCGATGCCGCCATGGAAGGTGGCCAGGCGCGCTTCGGCCTGGTCGCTGCCGGCGATCAGCTCGCGCACGCGCCGCTCCAGCCAGTCCTTGGTGTCGGCGTATTCGGTGAAGATCAGCAGGCGTTCCTCGGCCCAGAGCGCCCCATCGCGGCCCAGCTGGGGGCAGAGGTGCTGGCGGATCAGTTGCTCCAGGCGCTGCACGCGGCTGTCGGGCGCGTAGCGGGCCGCCTGGGCGATCTCCTGCATCTGGCCGAGCAGCTGCCAGTCCTCGTCGCTGGCCTGCAGCGCCGAACACACCGCCGCCTCGTGCTGGGCATCGGCTTCCTGCAGCAGCTCCTCCTCGTTGCCCTCCGCCCGCTCGTCGTCGCCATCAATCGAATCGGCGAGCAGATCGAGGGTCTCCAGCCGCGGTGGCCGGCGCCGGCTCTCCTGGGCTGAGCGCTTCTTCAGCGTTGTGCAGTGCACCTGCAGGGTGCGATCAAAGGCGGCGATTGAACTCAGCAGTCGCTTCTGCAGGTTGGCGATCACCAGGTTTTCTGCCGCCCGCTCGCGTTTGCCGGCGGCAGCCAGCCGCTGGTTGCGCTGCTCGCGGTAGCGGCTCAGAAGTTCGGCCAGCCGCAGCTCCGGCGTGTCGGCCGGCAGCCCATCGATCACCTCCGGCACCACCAACCGCTCGGGCAGCTCCACACCGATCTGGCGCAGGTCCTCCTTGAGCCGCCGCACCATCACGTCTTCCAGGTCTTGCTTGCGCACGGGCACACCGCGGCAGAAGCGGGTGGGATCGAGGATCTCCAACAGGGCCGAGAAGCTGTTGCTGTGGCCGTTGTGGGGCGTGGCCGAGAGGAACAGCTTGTGCTCGAAGCGCCCCGCCAGATCACGGATCGCGCGGGTGAGCTTGGAATCGATCGCGAATTTCGAGCCGCTGGCCGGTGCCGCGTTGTGGGCCTCATCGAGGATCAACAGCGTCTGCTTGCCCTCCTCTCCCAGCCAGTCGCGCAGCGGCCCGGCATAGGCCTCATCGCGCACCAGCGCCTGGCTGATGATGAAGCGTGTGTGGGTCGCCCAGGGGTTGATGCCCCAGCC
>CAYGQY010000100.1:0-6416 GCA_964352195.1 uncultured bacterium | reverse complement strand
GGGTGGGGCCGACACCCTGCTGCTGACCCCCGGCGCCTGGCTGGGGGGGATGGTGAGCGCCGCCGGGGTCTGCGCACCGGATGGCAATGAACTCACTCCCTGGCAGAGCGGCCTCTGGGGAGCCCTGCTGCGGACGCTGCAACGGGAGGAGCCCGAGGGACTCGATCAGAACTGGGTGAGCTGTTTCGGCTGGCGCCCCGCCACGGCCGAGCGGATCCTGCGGCGCTGGGTGAGGGCGGAGCCGCGGCTGCGCTGGTGGAGTGGCTGCCGGCTGCTGGGGGTGCTGCGCAGCGGCAACCGGATCAACGCCCTGGAGCTGGAGGGCCCGGCCGGTCCGGTGCGGCTGGTTCTGGAGCTGGCCATCGACGGCAGTGACCGGGGCGATCTGTTCCCCCTGGCCGCCGTTCCCTGCCGCTACGGCTGGGAACCCAGGGAGAGCTGGGGTGAGCCCAGCGCCCCCACTCTGGAGCAGGTGGAGGGCGATCCCTTCTTTCGTCGCCAGCCCGTCCAGTCCCCCACCTGGGTCACCATGGGTCAGCTGGTGGGGGATCCGCGGCCGGACCCGCCCCCCCCGGCGCCGCCCTTCGAGCGGGCCACGGAGCGCTTTGGCCTCGAGCGCACCCTCACCTACGGCCGTCTGCCCGGCGGCCTGGTGATGCTGAACTGGCCCCTGCATGGCAACGACTGGCACGGGGATCCGGGCCGGGGCTTCCGGGGCGACCCGCACCAGGAGGCCGCCCTCTTCGAGGCGATGCGCGCCCACAGCCAGGCCTTCGCCCGGGCCCTGCAGGAGGCCAGCGGGGGGTGGCTGCAGCCGGCGGGGGTGTTCCCCGGACCGCTGGAGGCGGGCGAGGCCCTCAGCGGCACCAGTCCGCTCGCCCTGATGCCCTACTGGCGGGAGGGCCGGCGCCTGGTGGGAGAGGCCCTGGTGCGGGAGCAGGATCTGCTGCCCCGGGCTCCCCTGCCCCACGACGACGGGGGCCGGCTCACGGCCGTGGCGGTGGGCAACTATGCCAACGATCACCACTACCCCGGTGACGACTGGCCCCTGGCGGCCAAGAGCTGCCGCTGGGGTGGCCGCTGGAGCGGCACCCCCTTCGCCATCCCCTACGGCGCCCTGGTCAGCGCCGGAGTGGAGAACCTGCTGGCGGCCGACAAGTGCTTCAGTTGCAGCCACATGGCCAATGGTGCCACCCGGCTCCAACCGCTGATCCTCAACATCGGCCAGGCCGCCGGGGCGGCGGCGGCGCTCTGCCTGAACCGGGCCATCCCCCCGATCGCCCTGCCGGTGGCCGCCCTGCAGGAGGCCCTGATCGCCGATCCGATCGCCCCCGCCGGCCCGGTGCCCCTCTGGGACACCCCCTGGCACCATCCGGACTGGCGCCAGCGCCAGCGCCGTGCCCTGTGGGACCCAGCCCTGCTGGGAGCGGACGGCACCCTGGAGGGCAGCGCCCCTCCCAGTCCCTGGAGCGCCCCGTCCGAACCCCATGAACGGCGGTTCCGCGGCACACTGCGCGTCGACGCCAGCGGCGGCTACACCGTCGAGAGCGACGATGGTGCCTGGCCGCTGATCACCCTGGAGCCGGCCCTGCACGGCTGGCTCATGGGCCAGAAGGACGGGGCGCCCCTGGACCTGATCGGCGTGGCCAATCCCTGGGGACCCTGGCTGCGGGCTTCGCGGCTGACCCCTTAGCGGGCTTCAAGCCGCAGCAGGTCGGAGAGGGAATCCACCTGCTGCACCTGCACCATCACGCTGTCCCCCGGTTCACAGGCCTCCGGACAGCGCACGGCCTGGTCCAGGGCCAGGTCCTCCAGATGCACCAGGGCGAGCCGGTCCTGGGGGCGCAGCCAGCGCAGGACCACACCACTCCAGGACCCCTCCCGGTGCTGCTCGAACCAGACCTGCTGCCAGTGGCGCTGGTCCTCGCGGCTGATCTGGATGCCCTCCCGGAGCGGGGGCTCCAGTTCCTCCAGGAGTTCGGCGAGGGCCGGGGCGTCGAGCGGGGCCTCGCCCGCCAGCAGGGCTCCGATCTGCCGCTGCACGATCAGATCCCCGTAGCGGCGGATCGGTGAGGTGGCCTGGACGTAGGCCGGCAGCCCCAGGCTGAAGTGGGGGGATGGGCTGACGCCGCTGACTCCGCGGCTGAGGCACCGCTTCAGGGCCGCGTGGCGCACGGGCCCCTCCGGCAGGGCCTCCAGCAGCGCCGCCGGGGGCAGTTCAGCGGCGGGTTGTCCCCGGTAGGGCAGGGCCAGCTCGTGGACTCTGCCGTGCTCGGCCACCACCGCCCCGGTCAGGATCATGGCCTCGGCCACCAGGCCCCGGGCCGGCGAGGGATCCGTGATCTCCACCTGGGCCTCATCTCCGCGGCAGCGGATCCGCCCCTCGCTCTGCTCCATCAGCAGGGCCCCCCGCTGCTCACGCCAGCGGCGGCGGCGCAGGAGAAGGGTGTGCAGCTC
Organism: uncultured bacterium; assembly: GCA_964352195.1. GTDB lineage: Bacteria > Cyanobacteriota > Cyanobacteriia > PCC-6307 > Cyanobiaceae > CAYGQY01. The sequence continues at coordinate 3,959 of CAYGQY010000100.1, read as the reverse complement.
GGCCAGATCGGGATCCTGGGGTGGCGCCAGCTCGATCAGGGCATCCCCGTCCTCATAGGTGAGCCGGTAGGTGGGCCGGATCCAGCTGCGCACCAGCTCATGCTCCAGCACCGCTCCGGTGTCGTCGAGTTCGGCGGCCAGGCTCCAGGCGGCGCAGCGCTGTCCCTGGCGCAGGCTGAACGGCCCGGCGGCGAGCAGCCGGGGAAACATCGGCACCACCGAGGCCGCGAGATAGAGGCTGGAAGCCCGGCGCCGGGCTTCCAGATCCAGGGCTGAACCCGGGACCACCAGCCGACCCGGATCGGCGATGTGGACCCAGATCCGGCGGCGGCCCTCCGGCAAGCGCTCGAGGCTGAGCGCGTCATCGATCTCCTCGGTGTCGGCATCGTCGATCGTGCAGCTGCGCAGGCCGGTGAGGTCGCGGCGCTGCCCATCTCCCGGTTGCTCCCGCTCGGCTCCGTCCGCCAGCCGTTCGGCCTCGGCCAGCAGGGCTGGTGCGAAGCCCCGTTCCCAGACCGTGCGACGCAGGGAGGGAAGGGCGTGGCGATCCCACTGGCCCAGGTCCACCAGCAGATGGCGCACGGCTCCGGGCTCCGGGGAGCAGTGGGCCAGCTGCAGCGCCCGGCGAAGATCGGGGGGCAGCGGGATCTCCTCCCCCCCCGCCGCCAGGGCCAGCAACAGCTCCAATTGCTCCCGCCGGAGTGGATCCAGGGCCGCCGCCTCGATCGGTTGCCGCCGGCGCAGCAGCTCGGCCCACTCCTGCTGGTGGCGTTCGGCGAGCAGCAGCCGGCGACGATCCCGGCGCAGCTGGTGGAGATCCCGGCTGGAACGGGGATGCAGGCGACCATGACGCCAGCGGAACAGCTGCTGGTCGGGCTGCTGCAGGGCCAGCCAGCAGGCGGCCCGGGCCAGGGGGGTATCCGCTGGCGCCACCAGTTCCACCAGATCCTGGAGACCCAGGTCCGCCTCGGCCTCGGCCAGCTCCAGGAGCAGCAACCAGGCGGCGGCCAGGTCCCGGCGCCGGGGCTGGGCAGCCGCCAGGCTGGCCGGAGACAGGGCCCAGGGGGCCTGCTCCAGCCGGGAGGGGACTCTCTCGCTGGCTGGAAGTTCGGCGAGAAGATCGAGCTGCCGCTGGGGAACCTGCTCGGTGCGTCCCTGGACACCCACCCGCAGCCGGGCCCGGCTGCCGGCCACGCTCTCGACAACGGCCAGTTCAGGCCCTTTCGAGCTGATCAGGCCGACCAGATCCCCCGGGTGCAAGGACGACGCTCCGTGGCAGTGGGATCGGGGCCCTTCAGCCCTCGGGATTCACGAAGGGAAGCAGGGCCACGATCCGGGCGCGCTTGACCGCGTTGGTGAGATCGCGTTGTTGCTTGGCGGTGAGACCGGTGAGGCGCCGGGGAAGAATCTTGCCCCGCTCGGTGATGAATTTCTTGAGCAGATCGACATCTTTGTAGTCGATCGGATCACCGGGCTTGATCGGAGACTGGCGCTTCTTGAAAAAGGAACTGGACATGGCGGACGGCTGGGGACGGACGGAAGAAACGATCTGCGGAGGGCGCCGTCAGTGCGGCAGCCCTCCACCCTCACTTGATCTCCTTGTGGATCGTGCTTTTGTTGCAGTGAGGGCAGAACTTCTTGAGTTCCAGCCGTTCGGTGGTGTTGCGACGGTTTTTCTGGGTGGTGTAACGGGACACCCCGGGGGACCGTTTGGCGGGATTGGACCGGCATTCCGTGCACTCGAGGGTGATCACGAGCCGGACGCCCTTGTTTTTGGCCATGGAAAGGACGTGCGCCGCTGGGGCGTGACTGTCAGCTGATCCGCCACGATACCGCCTCGAGCTCTGACCCCCCATCCTTAGGATCCATGCTCTGAACGCTCCAGGACAATGCGGGTCTCGCTCCAGTGGCTGAAGGAGCTGGTGGCCTGCGACCTGCCCCTGGAGGAACTCGCCGAACGGCTGTCCCTCGCCGGTTTCGAAGTGGAGGCGATCGATGATCTGGCCGGACGCGCCCGGGGGGTGGTGGTGGGTGTGGTGGAGGCCTGCACCCCCCACCCCGACGCGGACCGCCTCAGCGTCTGCCGGGTCCGGGTCGGCGCGGCGGAGAACCGTCCGGGCGAGGGTCCCCCCGGGGACCGCGACGGTCTGCTGCAGATCGTCTGCGGGGCGCCGAATGTGCGGGCGGGCCTGCATGTCCCCGTGGCCCTGGTGGGCGCCCATCTGCCGGCGGTGGATCTCACCATCAAGCCGGCGGAGCTGCGGGGGGTGGCCAGCAGCGGGATGATCTGTTCCCTGAAGGAACTGGGTCTGGCGGAGGCGTCCGAGGGCATCGCGGTTCTCGATGAGCTCTCACCCCAGCCGCCCGCGGCGGGGAGCCCGGTGGGCCCCCTGCTCGGCCTCGACGATCAGGTGCTGGAGCTGGCCATCACCGCCAACCGCCCCGATGGTCTCTCCATGCGCGGCATCGCCCGCGAGGTGGCCGCGCTCACCGGTGCCGCTCTGACCCTGCCACCCCCCGCTCCGCCGATTCCGGCTGAACCGCTCCATCCGGAATCCGCCAGCGCCGCGGTGATGGAGCGGGGGGGGCTGTTCAGCCTCACGGCGCTGGAGGGGGTCACGGTGGCCCCGTCCCCCCTCTGGTTGCAGCGTCGTCTGCAGCGGGCGGGGCTCAGGCCGATCAACAACGTGGTCGACATCACCAACCTGGTGATGCTTGAAACCGGCCAGCCCCTCCATGCTTTCGACCGGGAGCGTCTGGCCGGGCTCCATGGCGGCGGGCCCGACCCGGCCCGCATCGGGCTGCGCCAGGCCCGCGACGGTGAATCCTTCGCCGCCCTCGATGGGTCCTGCCACCGTCTCGACGGGGAAGCCCTGGTGGTCACCTACGCCGATCAGCCGGTCGCGCTGGCCGGCGTGATCGGCGGGGTTGACACCGCCGTGACGGCCGCCAGCACCCACCTGTGGCTGGAGGCGGCGGCGTTCAGCGCGGAAGCGATCCGCCGCAGTGCCCGCAGCGTGGGGCTCCGCAGCGATGCCAGCAGCCGCTTCGAAAAGGGATTGCCGCGCGAGGCCACCCTGCTGGCGGCCGACCGGGCCACCCAGCTCCTCCAGGAGCTGGCGGGTGCGCAGCCGACCAACCGCTGGCTGCACCAGTCCCCGCCTCGGGAGTCGCCGGCTGTCCACCTGCGTCGGGACGCGCTCCACAACCTGCTGGGTCCGGTGCGGATCGATGGGCAGCCCGTTGACCTGCCGGATGGACGCATCGAGGACACCCTTTCGGCCCTCGGCTGCCGGCTCGATCCCGTCGAGGGCGGCTGGGCGGTCACGGTGCCGCCGTCCCGGTCGATGGATCTCCGGCGGGAGGTGGATCTGATCGAGGAGGTGGCACGGCTGGCCGGCTACGACAGCTTCGAGTCCCGCCTGCCAGATCCGATTGTGCCAGGTGGGCTTGATCCGGAGCAGCAGGCGGCCAGGCGCCTGCGCCGGGCCCTCTGTCAGGCCGGCCTTCAGGAAACCTGCGCGTTCTCGCTCGTGCCGGAGCACTCTGCGCTGCCCCTGGATGGGCCGGCGGCACCGGCACGGCTGGCGCTGGCCAATCCGCTGCTGGCCGACTACGGCCACTTGCGTGACACGCTGGTCGATGAGCTGCTGCTGGCGGCCCGCCGCAACCGGCAGGGCGCCGGCTGCGGCTTCTGGGGCTTCGAGATCGGCAACGTCTTTCACGCCGGCACGTCAGGCCCCCGGCAGGAGGCCCAGCTGGCCGGGGTGATCAGCGGTGAGCGCCGCTCCGAGCTCTGGAGCAGTGGAGGCAAACCCCGCACGCCCGACTACTTCGAGGCCCGCGGCGTTCTGCAGCGGGCCCTGCTGAGCCTGGGGCTCCCCTGTGAGGATCGGCCCCTCCCCGCCCGGCCCCTGCTCCACCCCGGACGGGCGGGTAGGGGCCGATCCTCACAGGGG
>CAYGQY010000099.1:0-6418 GCA_964352195.1 uncultured bacterium | reverse complement strand
CACCAGCCCAGCCCGTGCAGGACCGCCGCCCCCCCCCAGTCGCGCGGCCACAGCAGGAGCAGCAGGGCGGCGAACTGCAGCAGCGTCTTGGCCTTGCCCAAGCCGGAGGCGGGGGCGCCGCCCCTGCGGCTCGCCCGCCAGCCCGAGATCAGCAACTCCCGGCTCAGCAGCAGCCACACCGCCCAGAGCGGCAGGCTGCCGGCGCTGGCCAGCCAGAGCAGGGGCGCACTGATCAGGATCTTGTCGGTGAGGGGATCGAGGCGGGCGCCCCAGACCGATCCGCCCCCGGCCCGGCGGGCCAGCCAGCCGTCGGCCCAGTCGCTCAGTCCCCCGGCCAGCAGCAGCAGCCAGGCCAGCGGCTCCTGCCCCCCGCCCAGCGCCAGCAGCAGGGGGAGGCCGATCAGCGCCCGGCCCAGGGTGAGGCCGTCGGCCAGCCGCCGGGCTCGGCAGCGGGAGGTCGCCTGGCGGGCCAGCGCCCTGGCGGGATCGGGTTCGGCTGGATGGGGTGCCACGGCGTCGCCGGCTGCAGCGGCCAATCCTGCACTCTGGCCGCAGACGTCTCCTTCCCCCCCGCGCTGGCCTAGCACCCTTCCAGACGCGACGCCCCGATGACTCCCGACTCCCCCAGGACGCTGCGGGTGGCCGAGGCGATGACCACACCGCTGCTCAGCGTGACGCCGGTCACCCCCCTGCAGGAGGCGGTGCGGCTGATCAGCGAACACCACATCAGCGGCCTGCCGGTCCTCGATGCCCAGGGGACCCTGGTGGGCGAACTGACCGAGCAGGATCTGATGGTGCGGGAGAGCGGCTTCGATGCGGGGCCTTACCTGATGCTGCTGGATGCGGTGATCTATCTGCGCAATCCCCTCGACTGGGACAAGCAGGTGCACCAGGTCCTCGGCAGCACGGTGGAGGAGGTGATGAGCCGCCACCCCCACAGCTGCGCCTCGGACCTGTCGCTGCCGGAGGCGGCGAAGCTGCTGCACGACCGCTCCACCCAGCGGCTGTTTGTCCGGGAGGGCGACGCCCTGGTGGGGGTTCTCACCCGGGGCGACGTGGTGCGGGCTCTGGCCGCCGGGGGCTGAGCCGGGATCCACCGTGGGGCCTGGCCTGGGGTTTCGCACAGGGAAGGGGAAGAATCGACCCCTCAGCCACCAGCCAGCGCTCGGTGCGTTCATCGCAGGGATGCCCGCCGGTGAGCTGGCCGAAGGCCGGCAGCACCAGCCGCTGCACGGCGGCATCGAAGCTGAAGCAGGGCAGCCGCAACCGGTCACTCCTGCTGCCGACCAGGGCCACCGGGTGCAGATGACCGCAGAGCTGCAGCCACCGGCCCGGCTGGGGAGGCGCCTCCGGCCCGTGGCTCAGCCAGAGGGGGCCCCGGGGGGCGCTCGGCTCAAGCGGGAGTCTGTCGATCCAGCTGCCGCGTTCGTGGTTGCCTCCGATCAGCCGCAGCGGGCAGCCCAGCAGCTCCGGCAGGGCGGTCAGCTTCTCGCGGAGCTCGGCCGTCAGACCCAGGCGGCCGTGGATCAGGTCCCCCAGCACCACCACCTCCCGGGGAGACCAGCGATGGGCCAGCTCCAGCAGCGCATTGAGGGTGCCGGCATCGCCATCGCTCGGCACCGGGATGCCATGGGCCTGAAAGGTTTCCGCCTTTCCCAGATGCAGATCGGCCACCAGCAGCAGCCCCTGGGCCGGATCAAGCACGGCTCTGGCCCCCAGCAGCTCCAGGCGATGGCCCCGCCAGTGAAAGGGCAGCCGATCGGCGGCCAGCGGCTGGGAGCCCATCTCAGGCCGTGGCGATGGCGGCCTGGTAGGCCGCCATCGCCCGGGTGGTCGTGATCGTGGCCTGCACGGCCGGGTAGGGACTGAGATCGAGCTGGGGAAAGAAGACCGGCAGGTACGCCAGGTGGGCGTTCACAGCGCAGTCCGCCACCCCCCAGCGGTCGCCCAGCAGGGGGGCACCCCCGCCCAGCCGTGTGTCCAGCACCTGCATCAGGGCCGGGAATTCCCGCTCGCGGGCCGACTCCACGAACAGGGCGGTGGCGAGGGTGGCGTTGGCGAACAGCACCCACTGCTCCGCCAGGGCCCGCTGCTCGGGGGTGGTGAACTCGTGGCCGTAGCGGTCGGCCAGATAGAGCAGGATCGCCCCACTCTCGAACAGCACCAGCGGGCCGCCATCGGCGCCGCGGGCCTCGTCATCCACCAGAACGGGCACTTTGGCGAAGGGATTGAGGTCCAGGAAGGGCTCCCTGCGGTGCTCCCCGGCCTGCATGTCGAGCAGCCGCCAGGTGTAGGGAATCCCTTTCTCGGCCAGGTACCAGCGGGGCATCGAGGCGCGGGAGCGGAGACCGCCGTGGAGGGTCAGGGACATGGGGACGGGCCAGGCGGGTCGTGGAATGGGGTGGGGCGCTGGCGAGCCGGCGCAGAATGAAGAGCATCGCGCGGACCCGACGCCGGATGACGGGAGAGTCAGGGGATCCCGGACAGGACGTGTTCCGGCGGCTCGCGCCGTTGCTGGTCGGTCGCGCCCGGCGGGGCATCGTCGGCGACAGCCGCTATGCCCGCAGCCTGCGCGAGAGCGTGCGGCGGGCCGCCCACGACCGCGATGCCACAGCGGTGCTGATCATGGGTGAGCCAGGGCTGGAGAAGGACAACATCGCCGCCCTGATCCATTTCGGCTCGTCGGCCCGGCGTCAGCTGATGGTGCGGCTCGACGGGGCCCGGCTGCGGGCGGATGGGGGCGATCTGTTCGGTGCCGCGGGCAGCGATGGCGCCGGTGCACTGCTCACGCTGCTCGGGGAGGGATCCCTGCTGATCGACAAGCTGGATCTGGCTCCCGCCGAGCTGATGGCGGCCCTGCTGGAGCTGGCCGGCAGCGGCCGCTGGCGGACTCCTGGGGCGGAGGGCTCACCCCACCAGTTCGCCGGCCGCCTGTTCTTCACCGCCGAACGCGCCCTGCCGGCCTTCGACCGGATCTGCACCCTGATCCGGGTTCCCCCCCTGCGCGTGCGCCGCCAGGACCTGGGCGACTGGCTGCGCTACACCCTGCGCCTTCGCAGCCGGGCGCTGGGTTGGACCACCACGCCGGTGGTGGGAGAGGAGGTGATCCGGCGGCTGCAGATCCACGACTTTCCCGGCAATGTGCGCGAGCTTGAGGGGCTGGTCGATCGGGCCCTGCGGCAGCTCACGCCATCGGAGGTCGAGCTGCCCGAGGAGGTGTTCTGGCTGACGCCGCGGCAGTCGCGGGTCCGTTTCGATCTCTGGCGCTGGAAACCGGCCCTGCGGGTCTGGATGCGCTCCCCGAGGGTCTGGAACACCCTGCTCTACGGCCTGGTGAGCTGGCTGTTCGTGCTCGTGAACCTGTGGCTCTGGCTCGGACCGCAGGACCGTGCCCACAACGGTGCCCTGAACCTGTTCTGGGCCTGGTGGTGGCCGCTGATCCTGCTGACCTATCCGCTGGTCGGCCGCCTCTGGTGTTCGTTCTGTCCGTTCATGGTCTGGGGGGAGATCGCCCAGCGACTGGCCCGGGCCCTGGGTCGGCGGCCGGCCCCCTGGCCGCGGGGGAACACCGACACCTGGGCGGCGCCCTGCCTGGCGGCGGGATTTGGCGCGATTCTTCTCTGGGAAGAGCTGGCGGACCTGGAGAACACGGCCTGGCTCAGCAGTTGCCTGCTGCTGCTGATCACAGCGGGGGCCGTACTGGGGTCGTTGCGGTTCGAGAAGCGCTTCTGGTGCCGCTATCTCTGCCCGGTGGGGGGGATGAACGGGCTGTTCGCCAAACTGTCGGTGCTGGAACTGCGGGCCCAGGCGGGCATCTGCAGCGGCAGTTGCAGCAGCTATGCCTGCTTCAAGGGCGGTCCAGCCGAGGGGGAGGGGCTGGCCACGGCGGGCTGCCCGCTCGGCACCCATCCGGCCCACCTGGCCGACAACCGCAACTGTGTGCTCTGCCTCACCTGCGCCCAGGCCTGCCCGCACCGCTCCGTTCAGCTCAGCCTCCGGCCGCCCGCCGCCGATCTGCAGCGGGAGATGGCCCCACCGGCGGGGGAGGCGGGCCTGATCCTGGTGCTGGCCGGAGGGGTCTGCCTCACCCACTGGCACCGTCTGCTGGGAGCCCTGCCCCTGGCCCCGGAGTCTCTGCAGCGGGGTCCGCTGCTGCCGCGCCTGGCCTTCGCCGTTCTGGCCCTCGCCCTGCCGTCGGCCCTCGTTGTCGGCCTGCGTCTGGCGGCGGTTCTGCGGAGCCCACCTCCCCAGGCCGCCCAGCGTTGGCGGCTGGCGCTCTATGGCCTGCTGCCGCTGCTCTGGGGCCTGCTGCTGGCCCGCCATCTGCCCCTGGGCATGGCCGAGGCGGGACTGCTGCTGCCGGTCAGCGGGCACCGTCCCCTGCCGGGCTGGAGTGCCGATCCCCATGTGATCGCCTTCTGTCAGAGCGCCGTGCTGTTGGTGGGCGTGGGCGCTTCGCTGCTGCTGCTGCGCCGCCTGCTGGCGCCGGGCCGCCAGGGAACTGCCCCAGAGCAGCAGGCGGCCCTGCTGCTGGGTGCCGGGGGCCGCTGGCTCGTGGCGGTGGGGTGATCGCCCCCGGTTCCGGTCTGGGGCGGGCGATCGACCCCGATGGCCGAGGATGGAGGCTACTGAGGGGGACTCAGCGATGAACCCAGAGCGCGCGTCGTCTGAACGTCCGATCCGCCCGTCCCGGTGGGTCGAAGCACGTCTGGCCTGGCTGGAGCGGGGCGAACACTTCGAGGACGCCTACGCCCTGCGGATGGAGATGGCCGAATGGTTGCTGGAGGCCTGCGAAGAACCTCCGTTCTGCCGGTTGCATCGACCCGGGGATGGCACGCCCCATGGGGATTCCCTGGTGAGTGATCCCGGCTAGCACCCCACGGGCCGGCGCCGGAGATAGGTTCTGAGCCTGCTCTCCGCCGACGTGACCCCATGACCATCGCCCTGCTCCTGGCTCTGGTCGGTTCCCTGGTGCTCATGAGCGTCATCGTCCAACGGCTCGGCAAGGCCTGAGCGGCTGGCGGACGGGCCGCTTTCGACCCCTTCCCCTGGGGCGCCGTTTCAGCCGGGAGTCTCGGCCAGGGAACGGCCCTTCCAGGTCCATCCCTGGCCCGTGCTGGTCTTCCAGATCGAGACCGGCGCGATCGCGGCGATCATCAGACCCCCCAGCCCGCCCAGCCACCAGTGGCGCAGGCCGAGACCGAACCGCCAGCGGCTCCAGATCCGGATGGCGAGCTGCAGGGCGATGCCCAGCACCGCCGGCCCGGGGGCCAGCGGAAGCAGGAGCCAGGGGCCGCTGAACAGCAGCAGCACCACGGCTCCGCTGGCCAGGGTCAGGGGGGCGTTGCGGTTCAGTCCCAGGTACCAGTTCTTGGTCCAGCCTTCCCAGAGGGCGCCGGTGCTGCGGTACATGCGCAGGCTGAGCAGATCGAGGCCCAGCAGGTAGCGCAGCCGCAGCCGGTGGTGTTTGATCGCCCGGGCCAGGGCAAGATCCTCCACCACCTCGGCGGCCACCGCCCGGTGCCCGCCGATCCGTTCGTAGGCGCTGCGGCGGAAGAGCATGAACGGTCCGGCCGCAAAGGCGGTGGGATCGTCCGGGTCGTTGGCGCGGTCGATCGGAAAGCCCAGGCCCAGCAGCGCGCTCACGATCGGCTGCACCAGCCACTCCGCCAGGCAGCCGCACTCGAGCTTCGGAGCCAGGCTGAGCAGATCCGCGCCGCTGCGGCGGGCTTCCGCCAGCGCCGCTGCCAGGGCCATGGGCCCCACGGTCACATCGGCATCGAGGAACAGCAGCCAGCGGTCGTCCTTCTTGCCGGCGGTGGCCAGGTGACGCACCGCTTCACTGCAGGGCCAGGTCTTGCCGCACCAGCGCTCCCCCTGGGGTCTGGGTCCGCAGCGCAGCAGCTCCAGAACTCCCTGGGCCAGATCTCCGCGGCCCCGGTCCGCCTCCACCAGGGAGGTGGTGCCGTCGGTGGAGTCGTCGTCGGCCACGATCACCCGCCAGTCGGCCTGAGGTAACTCGCTGGCCAGCAGGGCGCTGAGGCAACCCTCGATCGTGGCGGCCTCATTGAAGGTGGGAACGATCACGATCAGCTCGGGCCGGGCTCCCTCGTCGCCCTCTCCGTGGGGGTCAGACCCGGGATCGTCTCCTGGGCCGGACCGGTTCTGCAGTCGGGGGGCGCGGCCCAGGGCCTGCTCCAGCCGCAGGAGCAGGATCAGCAGTCCGAGGACCGCCAGCCAGCCGAGGCCGCTGGCAACGCTGGCGACGGTGCTGGGCAGGGGCAGGGTGGACATCCGGGGGAGCGAGACCGTCGAGCCTCCACCTTCCCGCACCCCTGGATCGCTTCCCGGTCCAGGGACCGCCTCAGGCGGATCTCGCCTGGAGCGCGTGCGGGCCGGCGCGACGCGTGGAGCCGTG
>CAYGQY010000098.1:4184-6459 GCA_964352195.1 uncultured bacterium | reverse complement strand
TCACCGGCACGGCCAGGGGCGCTGCCCGCGGGGCGTGATGCACTGCTGGGGGGGGACACCCGAGGAGATGGATGCTTTCCTGACGCTGGGGATGTTCATCAGTTTCAGCGGCACGGTCACCTTCCCGAAGGCGTCCGACACCCATGCCTGTGCCCGCCAGGTGCCGGCCGATCGCTACCTGGTGGAAACGGACTGCCCCTTCCTGGCCCCCGTGCCTCGGCGGGGCCAGCGCAATGAGCCCGCCTTCGTGGCGGCGGTGGCCCAGCGGGTGGCCGATCTGCGCGGGGAATCTCTGGGGGACGTGGCTGCCGCCTCGACGGCCAACGCGGTAACCCTTTTCGGGCTTCCAGGGCCATCGATTGACAAGAGTGTATGATGTTTTATTGGTCTGGCAGCGTGAGCGCTCCATTGTCGACGTCGGCACTTTCGAGGCGAGTTCCATCGGCGTGAACGACGCAGTCGCCGCTCCCCCCGGCGGGGGCGGCTGTTTCCGTGAGTTCGGCTGCCCGCTGGGCAGCTCCCGGTGGCCGGCGGCAGATCAGATAGCCGTCCCAGTCCATGTCCCCCTCAACCCGTTCCTGCAGGTTCCCGCATGAGCAGCGCGATCCAGGTCGCCAAGACCGTCAAGACCGCCACGTACCTGCCCGACCTGGTGGAGGTGCAGCGGGCCAGTTTCAAATGGTTCCTGGAGAAAGGTCTGATCGAGGAGCTCGACAGCTTCTCCCCGATCACCGATTACACGGGCAAGCTGGAGCTGCACTTCGTTGGCACTGAGTATCGCCTGAAGCGTCCACGTCATGACGTGGAGGAAGCGAAGCGGCGGGATGCCACCTTTGCCTCCCAGATGTATGTGACCTGCCGGCTGGTCAACAAGGAAACCGGCGAGATCAAGGAGCAGGAGGTGTTCATCGGGGAGCTTCCTTTGATGACTGAACGCGGCACCTTCATCATCAACGGCGCCGAGCGTGTGATCGTCAATCAGATCGTTCGTTCTCCTGGGGTCTACTTCAAGGATGAGCAGGACAAGAACGGCCGAAAGACGTTCAATGCCAGCCTGATTCCCAACCGGGGTGCCTGGCTGAAATTCGAAACTGACAAGAACGATCTCCTGCACGTCCGAGTCGACAAGACCCGCAAGATCAACGCCCATGTCTTGATGCGTGCCATCGGTCTGTCCGACAATGACGTGCTTGATAAGTTGCGGCATCCTGAATACTACCGAAAGTCGATCGAGGCCGCCAACGATGAGGGCATTTCCTCTGAAGATCAAGCCCTGCTTGAGCTCTACAAGAAGTTGAGGCCTGGTGAACCCCCTTCAGTCAGCGGCGGCCAGCAGCTGCTGAACAGCCGTTTCTTCGATCCCAAGCGCTACGACCTTGGGCGCGTCGGTCGCTACAAGATCAACAAGAAACTGCGGCTCACCATCCCCGATTCTGTGCGCACCCTCACCTCTGAGGATGTGCTCTCCACGATTGATTATCTGATCAATCTTGAGCTTGATGTGGGCGGCGCCTCCCTCGACGACATCGACCACCTAGGCAACCGCCGGGTGCGCTCGGTCGGCGAATTGCTCCAGAATCAGGTGCGGGTCGGCCTCAATCGACTTGAGCGAATCATCAAAGAGCGGATGACGGTGGGCGAAACCGAATCGCTCACCCCTGCCCAGTTGGTGAATCCCAAGCCCCTGGTGGCGGCGATCAAGGAGTTCTTCGGCTCCAGCCAGCTGAGCCAGTTCATGGATCAGACCAATCCCCTGGCCGAGCTCACCCACAAGCGACGCATCAGTGCCCTCGGTCCCGGTGGTCTCACCCGGGAGCGTGCCGGTTTCGCCGTCCGCGACATCCACCCCTCCCACTACGGGCGGATCTGCCCGATCGAAACCCCTGAAGGTCCCAACGCCGGCCTGATCGGCTCCCTCGCCACCCATGCCCGGGTCAACGAATACGGCTTCATCGAAACCCCGTTCTGGAGGGTGGAAGGTGGCATCGTGCTCAAACAGGGTGATCCCATCTATCTCTCCGCTGACCTGGAGGACGAATGCCGGGTTGCCCCCGGTGACGTGGCCACCGATGGCGAAGGCCGGATCACGGCCGAGCTGGTGCCGGTGCGTTACCGACAGGATTTCGAGAAGGTCCCACCGGAGCAGGTGGATTACGTCCAGCTTTCGCCGGTGCAGGTGATCTCGGTGGCCACCTCGTTGATTCCCTTCCTCGAGCACGATGATGCCAACCGAGCCCTGATGGGCTCGAACATGCAACGCCAGGCGGTACCGCTG
>CAYGQY010000098.1:0-4174 GCA_964352195.1 uncultured bacterium | reverse complement strand
GCGGTCCCGCTGCTGCGGCCCGAGCGCCCGCTCGTGGGCACGGGCCTGGAAACCCAGGTTGCCCGCGATTCGGGCATGGTGCCGATCACCCGGGTCAACGGCATGGTCACCTTCGTTGATGCCACGGCGATCGTGATCCGCGATGAGAAAGGCACAGACCATGTGCATCACCTTCAGAAGTATCAGCGCTCCAACCAGGACACCTGCCTTAACCAGCGTCCAATCGTGCGGCAAGGCGATGAGGTGATCGCCGGTCAGGTTCTGGCCAATGGCTCGGCCTGTGAGGGGGGGGAAATTGCCCTGGGCCAGAATGTGCTGATTGCTTATATGCCCTGGGAAGGCTACAACTATGAAGACGCCATTCTCGTGAGTGAGCGCCTCGTCCAGGATGACCTCTACACCTCGGTGCATATCGAGAAGTACGAAATCGAAGCCCGCCAGACCAAGCTGGGCCCGGAGGAAATCACCCGAGAGATTCCCAATGTTGCTGAGGAAACCCTGGGCAACCTCGATGAGATGGGGATCATCCGCATCGGCGCCTATGTGGAGTCAGGCGACATCCTGGTGGGCAAGGTCACCCCGAAAGGGGAATCGGACCAGCCGCCCGAAGAGAAGCTGCTGCGGGCCATCTTCGGTGAAAAGGCTCGCGACGTGCGCGACAACTCCCTCCGTGTGCCCAGCACCGAGCGCGGCCGGGTGGTGGACGTGCGGATCTACACCCGGGAGCAGGGAGACGAACTTCCCCCCGGGGCGAACATGGTCGTGCGGGTCTATGTGGCCCAGCGGCGCAAGATCCAGGTGGGTGACAAGATGGCCGGCCGCCACGGCAACAAGGGCATCATCAGCCGCATTCTTCCCCGCGAGGACATGCCCTATCTGCCCGACGGCACCCCGATCGACATCGTGCTCAACCCCCTCGGGGTGCCGTCACGGATGAATGTGGGTCAGGTGTTCGAGTGCCTGATGGGCTGGGCTTCCTCCCATCTCGGCTGCCGGGTCAAGGTGGTGCCGTTCGATGAGATGCACGGCAACGAAACCTCCAAGAACACGGTCCAGAAGTATCTGGAGGAGGCCTCTGCCCTTCCCGGCAAGGACTGGGTCTACGACCCGGCCAACCCCGGCAAGATCCAGCTCGTGGATGGCCGCACCGGCGAGGCCTTCGACCAGCCGGTCACGGTCGGCTATGCCCACATCCTCAAGCTGGTGCACCTGGTGGATGACAAGATCCACGCCCGCTCCACCGGCCCCTACTCCCTCGTCACCCAGCAACCCCTGGGCGGGAAGGCCCAGCAGGGTGGCCAGCGGCTCGGAGAGATGGAGGTCTGGGCCCTTGAGGCCTATGGCGCCGCCTACACCCTGCAGGAGCTGCTCACGGTCAAGTCCGACGACATGCAGGGCCGCAACGAGGCCCTGAACGCCATTGTCAAGGGCAAGCCGATCCCCCGCCCCGGCACGCCGGAGTCGTTCAAGGTGCTGATGCGCGAGCTGCAGTCCCTGGGGCTCGACATCGCGGTCTACACCGACGCCGGCGATGAGGTGGACCTGATGCAGGACGTCAATCCGCGGCGCAGCACCCCGAACCGTCCAACCTACGAATCTCTCGGCGTCGCGGACTACGACGACGACTGAACCCGCTGCCCGTTCCGTTCCGTTTCCCTAGACGTCCGCGCGACCCCTGGTTATGACCAACAGCAATCTCCGCACCGAGAACCACTTCGACTACGTCAAGATCACGCTCGCTTCCCCCGAGCGGATCATGCAGTGGGGACAACGCACTCTGCCAAACGGTCAGGTGGTCGGTGAGGTCACCAAGCCCGAAACGATTAACTACCGCACGCTCAAGCCTGAGATGGATGGGCTCTTCTGCGAGAAGATCTTCGGCCCGTCCAAGGACTGGGAATGCCATTGCGGCAAGTACAAGCGGGTGAGGCATCGTGGCATCGTCTGCGAACGTTGCGGGGTGGAGGTCACCGAGAGCCGGGTGCGGCGGCACCGTATGGGCTTCATCAAGCTGGCGGCTCCGGTTTCCCATGTCTGGTACCTCAAGGGAATTCCGAGCTATGTGGCCATCCTGCTCGATATGCCCCTGCGGGATGTCGAGCAGATCGTATATTTCAACTGCTATGTGGTGCTCGAAAAGGGTGACCACCAAGATCTGACCTACAAGCAGCTGCTCACGGAAGATGAGTGGCTGGAGATCGAGGATCAGATCTATGCCGAGGATTCGGAGATTGAGAACGAGCCCGAGGTTGGTATCGGTGCGGAGGCACTCAAGCGTCTTCTCGAAGACCTCAATCTCAGCGAGATCGCTGAGCAGTTGCGTGAGGAGATTGCCGGCAGCAAGGGCCAAAAGCGGGCCAAGCTGATCAAACGTCTCCGGGTGATCGACAATTTCATCGCCACCGACGCCCAGCCGGCCTGGATGGTGCTGGATGCCATCCCCGTGATCCCGCCGGATCTGCGGCCGATGGTGCAACTCGATGGTGGCCGTTTCGCCACCAGCGATCTCAATGATCTCTATCGCCGGGTCATCAACCGCAACAACCGGCTGGCCCGGTTGCAGGAGATTCTTGCTCCGGAGATCATCGTCCGCAATGAAAAGCGGATGCTCCAGGAGGCCGTTGATGCCCTGATCGACAATGGACGGAGGGGCCGCACTGTAGTGGGGGCGAACAATCGCCCACTCAAATCCCTCAGCGACATCATCGAGGGCAAGCAGGGCCGCTTCCGTCAGAACCTGCTGGGCAAGCGGGTCGACTACTCCGGCCGCTCCGTGATTGTGGTGGGTCCCAAGCTCAAGATGCACCAGTGCGGCCTGCCCAAGGAGATGGCGATCGAGCTGTTCCAGCCTTTCGTGATCCATCGTCTGATCCGCCAGAACATCGTCAACAACATCAAGGCCGCCAAGAAACTGATCCAGCGGGCCGATGATGAGGTGATGCAGGTGCTTCAGGAGGTGATCGAAGGCCATCCGATCCTGCTCAACCGAGCTCCCACCCTCCACCGTCTCGGCATCCAAGCCTTTGAGCCCAAGCTGGTGGATGGCCGAGCCATCCAGCTCCATCCCCTGGTCTGTCCGGCCTTCAACGCCGACTTCGACGGCGACCAGATGGCTGTCCATGTGCCCCTGGCGATTGAGGCCCAGACCGAGGCCCGCATGCTGATGCTGGCCAGCAACAACATCCTCTCGCCGGCCACCGGCGAGCCGATCATCACCCCGTCCCAGGACATGGTGCTCGGCATCTATTACCTGACCGCCATCGATCGCGCCGAGTCGAAACCCACGTTCGGCGATCGCCGGCGCACTTTCGCCGGCCTTGATGATGTGCTCAGCGCCTTCGATGAGAAACATCTCGCGCTGCACGAGTGGATCTGGGTGCGTTTCGCCGGAGAGGTCGAAGCTGAGGACGAGTCCGAGGAGCCCGTGCACCAGGACACCCTCAGCGACGGCACGCGCATCGAGCAGTGGCAGTACCGCCGCGATCGCTTCGATGAGGACGGGGCCCTGATCAGCCGCTATCTGCTGACCACGGTGGGTCGGGTCGTGATGAACCGAACGATCTTCGACGCCGTGGCCGCCACTTGAGCGTCCGGCAGCGTCGTCCCTGCCCGTCTTCAAACCCCCACACTTTCCAGGTTTCCCTTCCGCTCGCCGCCATGACCACCACCCCCTCCAGGCCCGGCGTTCAGTCCCGTGGCGCAGCCCTGAGCAAGGAGACGCCCCGTTTCCTCAACCGCGAGATCGATAAGAAAGCCCTGAGGACCCTGGTGGCCTGGGCCTACAAGCACCACGGCACCGCGGCCACCGCCTCGATGGCCGATGAACTCAAGGATCTCGGCTTCCACTACGCCACCCAGGCCGCCGTTTCAATCTCGGTGGAGGATCTGCGCATTCCGGGTGAAAAGGCCCGCCTGCTGCAGGAGGCCGAGCAGCAGATCACCGACACCGAGGAGCGCTACCGCCTCGGTGAGATCACCGAGGTGGAGCGGCACACCAAGGTGATCGACACCTGGACTGAAACCAACGAACGACTGGTCGAGGAAGTCAAGAAGAACTTCAACGAGAACGATCCGCTCAACTCGGTCTGGATGATGGCCAACTCCGGCGCCCGGGGCAATATGTCCCAGGTGCGCCAGCTGGTGGGCATGCGCGGCCTGATGGCCAACCCCCAGG
>CAYGQY010000097.1:0-6488 GCA_964352195.1 uncultured bacterium | reverse complement strand
TCACCTGGGTCACTCCTCCTCGATCGGCAGGCCGGGACGCACCTTGCCACGGCCGAAATGGCGACCGAACTGCTGCTCGTAGACCTCGTCCTCGTCCTGGGTTTCCACCTCCAGGGGGCCGATCGCCCGGGCCACGCAGAGCAGGCCATAGCCCTTCCCCCTCAGCTCCCGCGAGAGACCCAGCGCTTCGCGGTGGTCGATCTCGCCGGAGATCACCCGCACGGCACAGCTAGTGCAGCAGCCATTGCGGCAGCTGAAGGGCAAGGGTTCCCCCTGCCGTTCGAAGCTGCGCAGGATGTACTCACCTTCCGGCACATCCAGCTGGATCACCCGCTGCTGTTGGCGCCAGTGCACCGTGATTGGAAAGCGTCGTGTCATCGCGAAGCGGGGGGTTGGCGTCGATGGCCTACTGCTACATTGCCATCTGCCCCGCGACAGCCGCTGGAGAGGTGGCCGAGTGGTCGAAGGCGCAGCACTGGAAATGCTGTATAGGGGCAACTCTATCGAGGGTTCGAATCCCTCCCTCTCCGCTTCCAATGACAAAGCCGGCTGCTAAAGCCGGCTTTTTTATTGGGTTTTTCAACTGGAGTGTGAGTCGGGGGGCTAGGGAACACTGTCAAGGACGGAGCAGAGCCGATTCCGTCAGCCGAATCGCCCGGTCACATAGTCCTGGGTGGCCTGCTGATTGGGCGCATTGAAAATGCGTTCGGTGTCATTGAATTCCACCAGGTAGCCCACTTTTCCACTGCCCCCCTCGATGGCTTCCGCGTTATAGAATGCTGTGAGATCGGAAACCCTGACAGCCTGTTGCATGTTGTGGGTCACGATCACGATGGTGTAGCTCTTCTTGAGCTCATGCATCATTTCTTCGATCTTCAGGGTGGAGATCGGATCGAGGGCTGAGCAGGGCTCATCCATCAGGATCACCTCCGGTTCCACGGCGATCGCCCGGGCGATGCAGAGCCGCTGCTGCTGGCCGCCCGAGAGGGCATTTCCGCTTTCCTTGAGTTTGTCCTTGGTTTCATCCCAGATGGCCGCCTTGCGCAGGGAGCGCTCCACCAGCTCATCCATGTCTCCCTTGTAGCCGTTGATGCGGGCACCGAAGGCGATGTTCTCGTAGATCGACTTGGGGAAGGGGTTGGGCTTCTGGAAGACCATGCCGATGCGCCGTCGCACTTCCACCGGATCCACATCCCTGGCGTAGATGTCCTGCCCATCGAAGATGACTCGCCCCCTGAGGCTGCAGCCCTCGATCAGATCGTTCATCCGGTTGAGGGCCCGCAGCACGGTGGACTTGCCGCAGCCGGAGGGGCCGATGAAAGCGGTGACCTTGTTGCGGGGGATCTCCAGGTAGACATCCTTGACCGCTTCGAAGCTGCCGTAGCTGATCGTGACGTTCTCCAGGGACAGGCACCTGGTCTCGGTGGAGGTGGATCTGGAGGTGGCGAGGGTGGCGGTCATGGTGGGGCTTGTGCAGGAGGTGTTGGGGCGGATCCGGTGGACGGGAACGATCAGTGGGCGGCGAAGCGCCTCAGCCAGCGGGCCAGCAGGTTGGCCCCCAGGATGAGCACCACCAGCACGAAGGAGGCGGCCCAGGCCAGGGCGTTCTGGGCTTCAAAAGGCATGATTGCGAAGTTGAAGATCAGCACCGACATGGTGGCGATCGGATTGAAGACACCTTCCGGCCAGAAGGGAGAGAACAGGGCCGTGAAGATCAGCGGGGCCGTCTCACCGGCGGCCCGGGCGATACCCAGAACCACCCCGGTGGCGATGGGGGTGAACGCGCTCGGCAGGGTGATGCGGGTGATGGTGACGAACTTGGAGGCCCCGACTCCGATGGCGCCCCAGCTGAGTTCCTGGGGCACCAGCTTCAGTCCTTCATCCGTGGTCTTGATCACGGTGGGGAGCATCAGCACCGCCAGGGCGATGCCCCCGGCCGCCGCGGAATAGGACTGGCCGAAGAAGATCCTGGTGGCCACGACCACTCCGTAGACGAACACTCCGCAGATGATCGAGGGGACCCCTGCCAGAATGTCGTTGCCGAACCGGATGAAACGGGAGAACCAGCCCTTGCTGGAGTATTCAGCCAGGTAGATGCCCCCACCAACTCCGACCGGAATGGCGATCAGGGCCGCAATCAGGGTGACCAGCAGGGTGCCGAGGATGGCGTTGCCGATGCCGCCGCCCTCCAGGCCGGGTGCCGGAGGGAGTTGGGTGAACAGGCTGACGCTGATCAGCCGTCCTCCCTGGATGAGCACATAGATCAGAACGAGGAAAAGCGGCAGGACCGCAATCAGGCTGAACAGGGTGGCGATTCCCGTGAACAACTTGTCGCGCCGGTTGCGCATCAGGGCCGGATTGAAGCGCAGTGACCTGGCCGGCATGGAGGGGAGCAGGGTATCCATGGGGGGAGGGTCAATAGCGAAGGCTGAAGGTCCGGACAATCCACTGGGCGATCACGTTGACCGTGAAGGTGAGGATCATCAGGATGAGAGCGGCATAAAGCAGGGCTGAGACCTGCACCCCATCGGCTTCTCCGAACTGGTTCGCCAGCATGGCCGAGATCGTGTTTCCTGGAGCCAGAAGCGACCAGCTGAAGTTCATCGAATTGCCGATGATCATGGTGACGGCCATGGTTTCTCCCATGGCCCGTCCCAGCGCCAGCATGATGCCGCCGATGATGGAGGAGAGCGCGGCGGGCAGGATCACGTTGAAGATCGCGATCCAACGGGTGCTGCCCACCCCGTAGGCCCCCTGCCGCAGTTCCTGGGGGACCTGATTGAGGGCGTCGCGCGAGATGGCCGTGATGATCGGCAGAATCATCACGACCAGAATCAGAATCGCGGGTGCCATCCCGGGACCCAGGGGCTCGCTGCTGAACAGGGGAAACCAGCCGAGCTTCTGATGGAGCAGGCTCAGAAAAGGCCTCAGGATCGGCTCCATCACAAAGATGGCCCAGAGGCCCAGCACCACGGAGGGAATGGCGGCCAGCAGTTCCACCATCACCCCGATCACCTCGCGGATGTTGCGCGGAATCAGGTTCTCGGTGATGAAGATCGCGGTGCCGAGTCCGAGCGGCACCGCGATCATCAGAGCCAGCAGGGAGGACACCAGCGTGCCGTAGATGGCGGTGAAGGCCCCGTACTGATTATTGACGGGATTCCAGGCCGAGGTGGTCAGGAAGGACAGTCCGAAGGTGGCCATTGCCTCCCGGGCGCCGTCGAACACCGTCAGGAAGATGCCGAGCAGCACGATGGCCACCACGGAGGCCAGGGCAATGGTGAGATTGCGGAAACCCACATCGACGAGCCGTTCGGACGGAGGACGACGTCGCAGAGTGAATAGATCCTGGGGCTGGGTGGCTGTCATCGATTGGCTGAGGCGGGAGTTGACATGGGCACGCCTCTTGTCCCCGGGCTGGCGAAATCTAGGGTTGGCCCCCGGCCCCCACCACTAAGAACGCATTAACACCCGCCGGCTCTCCACGTCCGCCAGGCCCCCGTCCGGGCTGCTGCGGGGCGGTGGAGCCGGTAGTTTGGGTCTTCCCTTCGAGGCTGCATGGGGCGGATCGTCGGCATCGATCTCGGCACCACCAACTCCGTGGTGGCGGTGCTGGAGGGCGGCCGTCCCCAGGTGATCGCCAATGCGGAAGGGGGACGGACCACCCCGTCGGTGGTGGGGTTCAGCCGCGACCAGGAGCTGCTGGTCGGCCAGCTCGCCCGCCGCCAGCTGGTGCTCAATCCCCGCAACACCTTCGCGAACCTGAAGCGCTTCGTGGGACGCAGCTGGGACGAGCTCGATGAGGGCAGCCTGACGGTGCCCTATGCCGTTCGCGCCAACGAGCAGGGCAATGTGCGGGTGATCTGCCCCGTCACGGAGCGGGAGTATGCGCCGGAGGAACTGCTGGCCACGATCCTGCGCAAGCTGATCGATGATGCCTCCACCTATCTGGGCGAGCCGGTGGAGGCGGCGGTGATCACCGTTCCCGCCTACTTCAACGATGCGCAGCGCCAGGCCACCCGGGACGCGGGCCGGCTGGCGGGGATCGCGGTCGAGCGCATCCTCAACGAACCCACGGCGGCTGCCCTGGCCTACGGCTTCGATCGAAGTGCCGTTCGCCAGGTGCTGGTCTTCGATCTGGGGGGTGGCACCTTTGATGTGTCGGTGCTGCGCATCGCCAACGGCGTCTTCGACGTCAAGGCCACCAGCGGTGACACCCAGCTGGGCGGGAACGACTGGGACCGTCGCATCGTCGACTGGCTGGCCGAAGGCTTCGAGAAGCGGCACGGCATCGATCTGCGCCGAGACCGGCAGGCCCTCCAGCGCCTGACCGAAGCCGCCGAAAAGGCCAAACAGGAGCTGTCCGGAGTCACCACCACCCCGATCTCCCTGCCGTTCATCGCCACCGGCCCCGAAGGGCCCCTGCACATCGAAACCAGCCTGGAGCGCCGGGGGTTCGAAGCGCTCTGCCCCGATCTGCTCGACCGCCTGTTGCGGCCGGTTCAACGGGCGATGCGGGATTCGGGGCTCAGCGCCGAGGACATCGATGACGTGGTGCTGGTGGGCGGCGGCACGCGGATGCCGATGGTGCAGGAGATGGTACGGACCCTGGTCCCCCGCGAACCCTGCCAGTCGGTGAACCCCGACGAAGTGGTGGCGATCGGAGCGGCGGTGCAGGCCGGCATCCTCACCGGGGATCTGCGCGATCTGATGCTGAACGACGTCTCCCCGCTCTCGCTCGGCCTGGAGACGATCGGTGGCGTCATGAAGGTCCTGATACCGCGCAACACCCCGATCCCCGTGCGCCGCTCGGATGTGTTCAGCACCTCCGAGGCGAATCAGTCGGCGGTGGAGGTCCATGTGCTGCAGGGGGAGCGCCAGATGGCTGTCGACAACAAATCCCTGGGCCGCTTCCGCCTCTCGGGCATCCCGCCGGCCCCCCGGGGGGTTCCCCAGGTGCAGGTCTCCTTCGACATCGATGCCAATGGCCTGCTGCAGGTGTCCGCCGCGGATCGCACCACCGGCCGGGTGCAGAGCGTGACGATCCAGGGGGGCTCCAACCTCAGCGAGGAGGAGATCCAGACGCTGCTGGAGGAAGCGGAACGCAAGGCCGTGGATGATCGCCGCCGGCGGGCCGAGGTGGACCGGCGCAACCGGGCCCAGACCCTGGTGGCCCAGGCCGAGCGTCGCCTGCGGGACGCGGCCCTGGAGCTGGGTCCCTATGGCGCCGAGCGTCAGCAGCGGTCGGTGGAGATGGCCCTGCGGGAGGTGCAGGACCTCAGCGATGGCCAGGATCCCGCCGAGCTGGAGCTGGCTGTCAGCCAGCTCCAGGAAGCGCTCTACGGCCTGAACCGTCGCCTGATCAGCGAGCGGAAGAGCGAGGCCGGTCCGCTGCAGGGGCTGAAGAACACGCTGGGTTCGCTCAAGGACGACCTGTTCTCCGACGATGAGGACTGGGATGACTGGGATCGGAACCGGGCTGAGCCGTCGGACCGCTGGGGCGAGGGTCGCGATCCCTGGGACCGCCGGGCTCTGGGGAGTGCCGGTCTGGGGAGCGGTGGTCTGGATCGTTTCGACCGGGGCGGCTACGCCCCCAGGCCGCCGGAGGCCGAACGGCAACCGGCCGATCCCCGGCGCGACGCACGGGGGTGGTCGGGGTCAGCCGTGACCGACCGGTACCCCAGCGACCGCAACCGGTACCCCAGCGACCGCGACCCACACGACTGGGTGGAACGCCGGCCGGAGCCGCGGGACACGGGGGCCACGGGTTCAGCCCCCTCCCGGGCTCCCGTCCGGACTCCGGACCCGCCGCCGAGCCGCGGCCGCGCCGGCACGGACGATCCCTGGGCCGAGGACTGAACCCGGTGACCCGCAGCGCCTCCTCTCCGGTGGGCTCCGATTACTGGGCCGTTCTGGCCCTGCCCCCCGGGGCCGATGCCCTCGCCCTCAAGCGGGCCTTCCGGGAGCAGGCCCGACGCTGGCATCCCGATCTCAACGGGAACGATCCCGTGGCCGAGGAGCGCTTCAAGCAGGTCAATGAGGCCTATGCCGTGCTCTCCGACCCGGTCCGGCGGCGGGCCTGGGAAACCGGGCTGGATCCCCTGGGGTCCCGTTTCGAGCGTGGAGATCCCTTCGCCAGCGGTTTCCCCCGCTTCGAGGAGTATCTCGAGGCCCTGCTCGGCCGGCGCCAGCG
Source organism: uncultured bacterium (assembly GCA_964352195.1). Classification (GTDB taxonomy): domain Bacteria; phylum Cyanobacteriota; class Cyanobacteriia; order PCC-6307; family Cyanobiaceae; genus CAYGQY01. Next base: position 295 of record CAYGQY010000097.1, on the reverse strand, counting down.
TCCGGCCCCGGAGCCTGCCGCCTCCCCGCGGCCGGAGGAGGGGCCGGCTGTGGACTCCGGGCCCGAGCGGGGATGGTCGGAGCCGCCGCCCGCCGAGGTCACCCATGCCCCGCCGGCCCCGGCCCCGGTCCGGGCGGCGGAGGACCTCGAGACCATGGTGGCGCTCACCCCGGAGCAGGCCCTCGCCGGCACACGGCTGGAGTTTGAACTGGCGGACGGCACGGCGGTGGAGCTCTGGACACCGCCCCTGGCCGGGGATGGCTGGCGGCTGCGGCTGGCGGGGGTGGCTCCGGGG
>CAYGQY010000096.1:0-6536 GCA_964352195.1 uncultured bacterium | reverse complement strand
GCGGATGGCGCCATAGGCCAGCTCGGTGGCCAGGGCCCGATCGGGGCCCTGCAGCTCGCTGCGCTGCAGGGCCCGCTCCAGGGCCACATCGGCGTAGGCGCCACCGCCCACGGCCAGCAGCACCTCCCAGGCCAGCCGGCGCGACGCCAGACCGGCCACCGCGGGGGAGTCGGCTGGATCGGCGGCGTCAGCCGGAACAGCGGAGACGGGCTCAGGCAAGCAGGGGTGGGTCGAGGGGGGGCACCCACAGATAGCGCCCCAGGGGCAGACGGCCTTCGCCATCCACCGGGATGCCCTCGGCCAGCAGCAGCTGCCGCTGGATCCAGTCGCTGCCCTCGCGGCTGGGGTTGAAGCTGATCCGCCCCTGGGCGTTCACCACCCGCTGCCAGGGCACCTCTGAGGGCAGGGGCAGCCGGCGCAGGGCCCAGCCCACCTGGCGGGCGCAGCCATAGGCGCCGATCCATTCGGCGATCTGGCCGTAGGTGACCAGCCGGCCGGCGGGCACCCGCGCCACGGCGGCCCAGACCCGCTGATCGAAGCCGGCGCCGGCAGCAGCCATGACCAGATCCAACCGCGGACTCGGGCGGGAAGATCCTGTCATCAGCGGCGCCGCAGGCGGTCTCCGCCGGAGGCCGGAGTCCGCGTAGACCGATGGTCAGAACTCTGTCATTCCCTGTCGATGGCCCCCCTGTCCTCCGATGATCGGCCCCGCCGCCCTGGGAAGGGCCGGGTGCCCTGGACGGCCCTCGGGGCCACCGGCCTGGCCCTGGCGCTCTCCAGCTGCGCGATGGTGCGCAGCACCGGAACGGCGCGAACCCCCCAGCTGGCGGCGGCCACGGCCCCACCGGCGGCGAAGGCCGCGGCGGCGGGCCCGGAGCGCAGCTGCAGCGCCCGGGACCAGAGCGCCGAGCAGGTGTTCGCCGCCGCCAAGGAGGGGGTGGCGGTGGTGTCGAGCGGCACCAGCGTGGGCAGTGCCTTCGTGGTGGCCCATGAGGAGGGGCAGACCTTTCTGGTGACCAACGCCCATGTGGTGCGGGGCCGGGAAACGGTGCGGCTGAAGTGGGTGGATGGCCGCACCGATGCCGCCCAGGTGGTGGCCCGGGGCCGCGGCGACACCCCCACCACCGACCTGGCCCTGCTGGCGGTGCGGGGCACCCGGGGGGTCCCCCTGGCGATGAGCGACCAGCCCTCGGCGGTGGGGCAGGAGGTGTTCGTGATCGGCGCCCCGAAGGGGCTGGAATTCAGCCTGAGCCGCGGTGTGGTGAGCAGCCTCCGGGACCAGGACGACATCCTGCAGATCGACGCGGCCGTGAACCCGGGCAACTCGGGCGGACCGGTGCTGGATGCGGGCAACTGCGTGGCGGGGGTGGCCACCTTCAAGTTCCGGGACAGCGAAGGGCTGAACTTCGCGATCTCCGCCTCGGTGGTGCGTGACTTCCTGGCCAATCTCCCGGCGGCCTCCTCCTCCGCTGATCAGGCCGGCGGGGCGCCACCGCCCGAGCGCACCGCCGGCGGAAGCGGCGGCACCACGCTCTGCCTGTTCAAACCGGCCCAGAGCGCGGGGGCCGAGCGGATCCCCTGTCGGATCAGCCGCGCCGAAACCCCCGCCGGCCAGACGATCTACCAGCTCGCCTGGGCCGACGGCTCCCGCAACGCCTATGCCTTCCTCGGCAACGGCCGGGTGGCCATCCAGGCGGAGAGCGGCAGGGGCCACCGGGTGGCCGACCAGGGCACCTTCCGCCGCGCCGGCGACGGGGTGGCGGTGCGCAGCAGCAGCGACGCGATCGCCGTGATCCCCGGCCTCGATCCGGTGCTGAACTGAGGCCCGCCGGGCGGCCTACGGTCGCCCCTGCCGCCACCCGCCCATGCCCCTGCTGCCCCGCCGCTTCGAGCGGATCCGCACCGTGCTCGACCGCCGCATGGCGGACCTGACGGTGCTGCTCGAGGCGGTGGACAAACCCCACAACCTCTCGGCGATCCTGCGCAGCTGCGACGCGGTGGGGGTGCTCGAGGCCCATGTGGTGAGCCTGAGGGGCCGGCCGCGCACGTTCAACAGCACGGCCCAGGGCAGCCAGAAATGGGTGCCCCTGCGCCCCCACGACCAGGTGGAGGAGGCGCTCGCCGGCCTGACGCAGCGGGGCTTCCGGCTCTACGGCACCCACCTGGGCGGAAACGCGGTGGACTACCGCCAGTGTGATTTCACCGGCCCCACGGCCTTCGTGCTGGGGGCGGAGAAGTGGGGGCTGAGCCCGGCGGCGGCAGCCACGGTGGACCAGGCCCTGTTCATCCCGATGGGCGGGATGGTGCAGTCGCTGAACGTGTCGGTGGCGGGGGCGGTGCTGCTGTTCGAAGCCCTGCGGCAGCGCCAGACGGCCGGGCTTGTGCCCCAGGCGGGGGAGGGCCTGCCGCCGGGATGCCGCGACCAGCTGCTGTTCGAGTGGGCCTACCCCCAGGTGGCCGACTGGTGCCGGCGCCAGGGCCGGCCCTATCCGGCGCTCAACGCCGACGGGGAGATCGAGGAGGACCTGCCCCGAACGCTGCGGATCCGTTGCTGAAGCCGGGGGGCCGGCGCTCGGCCGCCTGCTGCGTTCAGACGAAGGGGATCAGCACGTCGTCGCGGTGGGGCGGCGGCGGCAGGTCGGATCGGCCCCGGGCCCGGGGCAGCCAGAGGGCGAGGCCCACGCCGGCCAATTCCAGCGGCAGCGGCCGGGCGCCCAGCACCACCACCATCAGGCACCCCACGGCGATCATGTGCTCCAGCAGACCGATCACGTCATCACGGTTGGAGGTGCCCAGGCACCAGAGCACCGCGGAGAGCGGCAGCAGGATCAGGGTGAGCCAGGGGGGCATGGGCGCCGGGAAGCGAGGCCTGAAGGGGCAAGGGATGTCAGCCTAGGGAGAGCGCAGCCGCCGGTGCAACCACAGCAGGCCCTCCCCACGCGGGACGGCGGCGATACTGGAATCTCCGATTGGACACCAAATCAGACAGGCCAGCGGAGGGATTGCGACGGAAGCCTTGATTAACATTTGGTGAGAGTTTAACAAGTATCGCCTTCACTTGGGGGGAAAGAATATTCAATAGTGCCACCGATTTCGACTATAGCGACAAACCTCGACTCCGAAGATGTCTTGTGCTGCAGTGGGTCTCAGATTTCTCGCCTTCCTGGGCGGCCCGATCAGACCTGAACCCTACGCCAATTAGAAGCCTGAACCACGGTCATACTGCTTGGTTGAGAACATCCTTTGATTCGGCCATGCGTACAACGATCCAACTGGAGCTGCTCCGCAAGCTCCGGGAGAGGAAGGGAATGTCCAGGGGCTTCACTCTGGTCGAGCTGATGATCGTCGTGGCGATTGTTGGCCTCCTCTCCGCCGTCGCTCTGCCCCTGTATCTACAAGCACGCAACGCTGCTGGCGCTGGGGCCCGTGTGGGTGAGGCCGTAGGACTGGCCAAGGAATGCGCCACGTTTGTGGCCTCCGGCGGGATCGGTGTGGCACCCACCACGGCCGGCAACTCCATAATCACCTGTGGAGTGGGAGGAGGTACCGTGACAGCCACCTTCACCGCTGGGGCCGGGGGTATCCGTTGCCTCACTGACACCACCACAACTTCGAGCTCCACGGTCACGGTGACCATTGCCTCAACCGGTGCTCTGAGCTGTGCCTTCACCTGATCAACGGACGATGGCTTGATTGCGGACAGACCCAATCCGGTTGTTTTCAGGCCAGCTCCAACGAAGGAGTTGGCCTGTTTTTTGTTGTGGGAACATCCAGCATCCGTCGGAAAGCATTCTCCAAGTGACTGGTCAAGTCGCCTGCGTCGAAGAGTGGGCCACTCAGCACTTGGCTCTGAAAGCTTGCTTTGTTTTCACGATGCCGGAGATAGTCGGAACCGAGTTCAAAGACAATCTCAGCAAAGGCTTGGGGGGTATCAGCAATCCAGTCTGAATGCCCCACGGCCTTCACCAGAGAAGAACTCATGCGAGCTGAGGTTTTCTCACCGCGAATTGCCACCAACGGAACCCCCATTCCAAGGGTATCAATGCCCGTTGTCGCACTACTCCAAGGCGTAGCATCAAGAGCAATGTCAATTAAATTATAACAGTCCATATGCTCTTGCCAGGAAGCCGTTAGCGGCAGATAAAGCAGACGATTTGGATCCACACCATACCCGGCAAGAGTGGTCTCAATGCGGTCTCGAACCAGTGCGGAGGCCGTGAGCCGATCCTTAAGTATCAGAAGGCTCTCCGGCAACTTCATCAGAGCTGCTCCCCAGTAGGCCAACGTCTCCTCCCTCACCTTGGTGAGTTGGTTGAAGGATCCCAGCAAAGGTCCAGGGCGAGTTGCATGCGACTCAGCCTTGGGCAGAGGCATGAACGGTGTGCAGGCCAACCACGGGCGAGCCAAGGGCCACAGCGTTTCGTTGAATTGCCAGGCGAACTCGGCAGGAATGGTTTCCTGATCTCCGATGAAATAGTCGATCGTGTCTAGCCCTGTGCTGGCGTGATAACCGATGTAGTGGCACTGGACGGGAGCGCAGCGCTCAGCCAGTAGATCGATGGCTGTATTAACAGTGAATCCAGACGTTTCCAGCAGAATGTCGTAGTCACGGTCACGCAGTCGATTGCGAGCAACGGATGGATGAAGGCCCTGCAGCGAAACAATCGAATCGGCCAGCTGAGCCAACTCTTCTGAGCGTTGCTGATAGCGGATTGATGGAGAGATCAGCTCGACCCAAAACGCGGTCCGGTCATAATGCTTCAAGAACGACTCGATAAATTGACTGACGCAATGCACACCGATCTCAGCGCACAGGATTCCGACGCGAATCCGGCCAGGGGTCCGATTGTTTTCCGGAGTGCATAAGGAGCTTTGGCTGGACCAGGTCTTTTCCCGCAACACAGACCAGTATTTTTTTGCTGCGATGGCAGCTTCAGAGACAGAATCAACATCTGCAACCGAGTAGCAAAACTGTAGGGATTGATGGGTGCAAAGGTTCTGAGGATGAAGCTGAAGAACCTCCTTCAAACCATCAACTGCACGCCGAAGGTCTCCCTGCTTGAAGTAGGCCATGGCCAGATTTGCAGCAGGTTCTGCGATCGCAGGAGCCAGATCAACGGCCAACCTGTAACTCTGAATAGCAAGGTCGAGATCGCCTTTCGAAACCAGAGAGTTGCCAAGGTGATAATGGATTTCAGCATCATCATGCTCAAGCTCAATCGCTTGCCGGTAGAGGTCAATGGCTTGATCAGTCTCCCCAATCTCATCCAGAGCACGGCCGATCAGGAAGATCAGCCTGGCATTGTTTGGATAGAGAGCAATCGCCTGCAGGTAATGAAGAATCGCTTCGTCCGCCCTTCCGAACAGCTGCATGGCAAGGCCATAGTTCATGAGCATGAGTTCATGGTCTGGCTGAAGGGCTAGGCCCTTTTCAAGAATGACGATCGCCTCTTCATAGGCTCCTTTACTGAACTTGAGGCGTGAAAGGTTCGAATAGCCTGAAACAAGGTATTCATTGAGTTCAATAGCCTTCTGATAGCATCTTTCAGCCTCGTCCAGCCTCCCGTCTTCTTGGTAAGCAACGCCAAGATTCAGCCATGCCTCTGGATGACCTTCGTCAAGCGCAACAGCATGCTCTAGCAGCTTCAGCCGTTCACTCACCCGACCGTCCAGGCCACAGATCAAGGCGAGGTTGGAGAAAACTTTTGATTGTTGAACTCCCTTCTCGATCAACAATCGATAAATTGTCTCTGCTTCAGAAAAATCCTCCTTATCAATACAGGATTTTGCCAAGACAATCAGACTGGATTCTTCTTCAGGACTGGCAGGTTGACCTTGCATGGAATGGCCGGAACAACGTTTCGTCAAGCAACATGGAATTGCTGACGCAGCTTACGTGTTAACGAAGCCGATGTCCATAACTTCTTGTGCGCCTCTTCAAACGACCACACTACAACACCGATTGCATACATGAGAAGCCTGGACGGGCTATGCTAACGGCTGAATAAAGGATGTGAGAATGGGAAGAAAGCTGCACATCGGCGGCAAGTCCGCCTCTCCGGGCTGGGAAGTTCTAAACGCGAATCCTGCCGACTACGTCGATCACCTTGGAAATGCCAACGATCTATCACGCTTCGAAGACAATACTTTTAGCAAGATCTATGCATCCCATGTAGTTGAACATCTGGATTACTCAGCCGAATTGATTCTTACTTTGGTCGAGTGGAGCAGGGTGCTCGAGCCTGGCGGATCCATCCACTTGAGCGTTCCGGATCTAGATATCTTAGCCAGGCTGATTCTCCAGAAGGAGAATCAGACGCTGGAGGAGCGTTTCATGGTCATGCGCATGATCTTCGGAGGGCATACTGATCCATTTGACTATCATTTGTCTGGTCTCAATGCAGAGTTTCTCACTGAATTTCTCACCAATGCCGGCTTCATTGATATCGAAAGAGTGGATAGCCTTGGCTTCTTTTCGGACACCAGCGAGATGGAGTTCAAGGGCGTCCGAATCAGCCTCAACATGAGAGCCAGAA
>CAYGQY010000095.1:0-6589 GCA_964352195.1 uncultured bacterium | reverse complement strand
AGGCGGCCATGGAGCGGGAGGGGGGGCAACGCCCCGATCCTGCCCCAGGCGAGGCACAACCCTGCTAGAGAAGGCCTCTCCGCCGGATCCGTGGTGCCCAGTCCGATCGTCGAGGCCGTCACGCTGCCGGGATCGTGGATGGCCCTCTCCCTGCTGGCCTTCACCACGGCCGGTGATGCCGCCGACGGCTTGGTCTTCGGCTGGACCATGGCCGCCCTGCAGAAGTGGACGCTGATCTACCTCGCGCTGTCGTCGCTGGGGTTCGTGGCCGTCTGGGTGATCGGAGCCCTGCGCCGGTAGGGCCGGCGCACCGCGCACTGGGGGACCCAGGGGCGCTCAGGGATCCGGCATCAGGCCCAGCTGCCGCACCGGAGGCTCCTCGCTGATGAAGCCATAGGCTTCGAAAACCCCCGCGTCGGGATGGGTGATGTGCTGGCCATCGCTGTGGCGCTCCACCCGGAACCCCTCCGCCGCCATGCGGCGCATCAGCGCCGCCGCCTCCTCGAACCGGGCCGCCATGGCCTCAAGGCTGGCGCAGTCGGCCGTGAGTCCCGTTTCCTTCCAGGTGAAGTGGGCCATGGCCTCCGGGTGAGCGGCACTGCTGTCCCTGATTCTGCTGCCTGCGTCCGCTCCCGTGCCGCCGCCCCCTGTCCGGTGCGCTCAGGGCAGCAGCAGCAGCCCCAGACCCACCAGCAGCACGCTCACGCCCCAGAACGCCACCACCACCTGCTGCTCGCCCATCCCGCCAAGCTCGAAGTGGTGGTGCAACGGCGCCATCCGGAACAGGCGACGCCCCTGGCCGTCCGGGCCCTTCGTGGCCTTGAACACCCACACCTGCAGGATCACCGAGAGGGATTCGGCCAGAAACACCCCGCCCATCAGCAGCAGGGGCCAGAGGCTGTCGCTGAGCAGGGCGACGGCGGCCAGGGCGGCGCCCATGGCCAGGGAGCCCGTGTCGCCCATGAACACCCGGGCCGGGTGCCGGTTATGGGCCAGGAAACCGAGCCAGGCCCCCGCCATCGCCGCGCAGAAGCCGGCCAGGGCCGGATCGCCGAGGTGACCTCGCAGCATCAGCTGCAGGCCGAAGCCGGTGAACACGATCGCGCCGCAGCCCGCCGCCAGTCCGTCGAGGCCATCGGTGAGGTTGGTGGCATTGCCCTCGGCCAGGAACACGAACAACCCCAGCGGGGCGATCAGCAGCCCGAGGGGCAGCAGCCGGCCGAAGGGCAGCGCCACATCGCTGCTGAGCCAGGAGGCGTGCCATGACCAGGCCAGGAAGAGCAGCGCCGCCAACGCCTGCAGCAGCAGTTTCCCCTTCGGTGTCAGGCCGGTGTTGGTGCGCCGGGTCAGGCTGCGCCAGTCGTCGATGCCGCCGATGGCCAGGTAGGCCAGGGTGATGGCCGCCACCACCGGCAGGCGCGGGTCGGAGGGGGCGACCAGACCGCCCACGATCACCCCGACCGGCACCACCAGCAGGCCGCCCATGGTGGGGGTGCCCGCCTTGCCGAGATGGGCCTGGGGACCCTCCTGGCGGATCACCTGACCCAGTTTCAGGGCCCGCAGCCTCGGGACGCCCCAGAGGCAGAGCACCCAGCTCAGCAGCGCCGCCACCAGCAGGGGCGGCGTCAGCTGGGGAGCCCGACTCCAGGCATCACCGAGGCCGCAGGCGATCAGCAAGCCCACGCCCAGAAGGGCGGCGGGCCAGCGGCCGTCGGCGGCCGTGCGGGCCAGGGCGAGGTTGGGATGCAGCAAGGCTCTGGAGGGCGCCGGGGCGCGGAGGGTCCATGGGGCCGGACCCTAGATCAAGGCGCCCGCTCAGTCCTCCCAGTCCTCCTCGGGCTGCTCGTCGGCCTGGTTGTACTCCTCCTTCTCGCCCATCAACGCCGAGAGCTCCTCCTCCTCCACCGTGCTCACATCAGGGGCGGCGGTTTCCTCATCGGCCACCAGGCGGCCGCTGCTCTCCAACCAGCTGAGCAGGTCGGGCTCATCCCGCAGGGGCAGCACCGGAGCCGGCTCCTCCCGCCGGTAGCGGGTCAGGGAGGGATTGACGCTGTCGAGGGTGCTCATGACGGGCCTGTTGGGCGATCGGGCGCTGGCTGGCCCTGCGGAGACCGCGGCCCGAATGCAGCGCCGCCGGTGGACGATCGACCATGGTAGGGCAGCCCCCAGGAGCTAACCCGTGGCCGCCGCCCGACCCGCTCCACTCCTGCTCAGCTGGGGGTCGGCCCTGCTGCTGAGCGCCCTGCTGGTGGCGGCCGGCCGGCGCTGGCCCGAGCCGCTGCCCCCGCTGCCCTGGCTGGTCTGGGGCCTGATCCTGGGGCCGCCGGCCCTGATGGGCCTCTGGCTGGCCAGCCGCTGGCGGCGCGTGAGCGCCGGTGAGGAGGGAGAATCCACCGACAGCACGCTCACCCAGGACTGAGGACATGGCACAGGAGGGGACACGGACCGCCCGGGCGAAGCGGGTGGTACTGGCCTATTCCGGCGGCGTGGACACCAGTGTGTGCATCCCCTACCTCAAACGGGAATGGGGTGTGGAGGAGGTGATCACCTTCGCCGCCGATCTGGGCCAGGGCGATGAGCTGGAGCCGATCCGGCTCAAGGCCCTGGAGTCCGGCGCCTCCCGCTCCCTGGTGGGGGATCTGATCGAGCCCTTCATCAGCGAGTTCGCCTTTCCGGCCATCCGGGCCAATGCCCTCTACGAGGGCCGCTACCCCCTCTCCACCGCCCTCGCCCGGCCCCTGATCGCCCGCCGGCTGGTGGAGGTGGCCCGGGAGGTGGGGGCTGACGCGGTGGCCCATGGCTGCACCGGCAAGGGCAACGATCAGGTGCGTTTCGACGTGGCGATCGGGGCGCTCGCCCCCGGGCTCACCGTGCTGGCCCCGGCGCGGGAGTGGGGCATGAGCCGCGAGGAGACGATCGCCTACGGCGAGCGCTGCGGGATCCCCGCCCCCGTGAGCAAGTCCTCCCCCTACTCGATCGACCTGAACCTGCTGGGCCGCAGTGTTGAGGCCGGCCCGCTGGAGGATCCGATGGTGGAGCCTCCCGAGGAGGTGTTCGCCATGACTCGCTCGGTCGAAGCCGCACCGGAGCAGGCCGAAGTGGTGGAGATCGGATTCGAGCGGGGCAATCCGGTGGCGATCGATGGGGTGCGGCTCGATCCGGTGAGCCTGATCCGCCGCGCCAATGCCCTGGCGGGCCGCCACGGGTTCGGCCGGCTCGACATCATCGAAAACCGGGTGGTGGGCATCAAATCGCGGGAGATCTATGAGACCCCGGGGCTGTTGCTGCTGATCCGGGCCCATCAGGAGCTCGAAAGCCTCACCCTGGCGGCCGATGTGGTGCGCTACAAGCGCCAGATCGAGTCCAGCTGGGCCGATCTGGTGTATCAGGGCCTCTGGTTCGGTCCGCTCAAGGAGGCGCTCGACGGCTTCCTCGACCGCACCCAGGGCACGGTCAACGGCACGGTGCGGATCCGCCTGCAGAAGGGCAACGCCACCGTCATCGGTCGCGGCAGCGACGCCGACAGCCTCTATGTGCCCGCCATGGCCACCTACGGCGGCGATGACCGCTTCGATCACCGGGCGGCCGAAGGGTTCATCTATGTCTGGGGCATGCCGACACGGTTGTGGGCGGCCCGCCGGCGGGGGGGCTGAGCGGCTCCGCGCCGGGCTCCGCTTCCCCCGGGTTCAGCCCCCGTTCATCCCGCTGCGGGCCGGCCGCCGCGCAGAAGGTGCCGCAGGGGAGCCATTGGGCTGGCCGGGGGCGCTGGCGGAGGCCGGTCCTGGGAGGCCTCCATCACCTCCACCGCCGCCGGGGCGCTCGGGTCGCCCACGGCGGGAGGAAGACGCCGCTGGGCCTGCTCCCGCAGGGCGTGGTTGTCACGGGCCAGCAGTTGCTGCTGATCCAGCAGGGGCTGGAGCCGCTGCTGGAATTTGCGCTCGTAGATCTGCGGAAGATCCCGCACCAGGGCCTCGAGTTCGCCCAGCTCCCGGCGGGTCGCCTCCAGGTCGTCCTGGGTGCGCCGCAGGTCACCCCGCGTGGCCTCCAGCTCGAGCTGAACGGCCCGAAGCTCCAGTTCGGTGCCCTGCAGCGCCAAGCGTTCGTGCAGTCGCTGCTGCGACCGGTCCCCGTCGAGCTCGCTGGGTGACGCACCGTCCATGGGAGTGAGGATCACTTCGGATCCCCCCATCATCGCCGCGAAGGGCCGATGCCGGATGGTCCGGCCCGCCCCGGCCCTCGATCAGGCCTCCACCGCCACGGGCTCACCGGCCTGGGCGGCGCCAGGAGGATTGCGGGGGGCGGGAAGGGGGCCGTCCTGTTTGACGGTCAGATAGCGGATGACGTCCTCGCTGAGGCGCATGGCCCGCTCCAGCGGGGTGACCTGCTGGCCATCCCCGCTGTGGTTGAGCTGCACGTAGATGCCTTCGCGGTGCTTGGCGATCGAGTAGGCCAGCCGCCGCTTGCCGCGCATCTGGGTGTCCAGCACCTCACCGCCGGCCTCGGTGACGATGTCCCGGTAGCGGCTGACATGGGTTTCCACCTCTTCCTCCGGAATGTCCGGACGGAGGATGTACATCGTTTCGTAGTAAGGCTGCTGCGACATGACGAGGTGATTCCGCGATGGACTCGGGTGAGGCCGGCGGCACGGGGCTGCCAGCGACGGATCCATGACCCTATCGCGGCGGCTGGATCAGCCCCTCGGGCTCAGTACAGCTGGATGCGGACCGCTTCGGACACGGTGGGGATGTCGGGCTCGCGGCCCCGCACGCACTGCACCAGGGCGAAGACCACCAGCAGCAGGATGCCGAGGAACACGGTGTTGCTCAGGGTGCGCACCGCGAATCCCGCCCCCAGCGGCTCCAGCAGCAGCCGGAAGGCCAGGGAGAGCAGGATCAGCACGATGTCCAGCAGGATCGCCTGCAGCACGTTGAAGCGGATGAAGTAGGGCACCCGGGCATTGCGCACCACCGCCAGGAACAGCACCAGGAACAGCAGGAATCCCCCGAACGGAACCATGTTCTGGAGGGCCATCAGCGGCAGGGCCGGCAGCACGAGCCACTGCAGGGGGGGAAACAGCGAGAACAGGGCCCGTCCGAAGCCCACGCCGTCGCTCCAGGGCAGCAGATAGACCAGCCCGGCCAGGAGCCGTTGCCAGATCGGAGGGCCTTCCATGGCTGGGGACGTGCGGGACGATTCGGTGGAACCAGGCTAGGGGGCCTGCCCCCTGGAGCCACCGCCGCGGCCCTCCAGCTGCGCCAGGGCGGCGTGGCGCATCGTCGCCACCGGCACCGGAAGGGCCTGCCCGGCCGCGGCGCCCCAGAGCTCAAGGGAGGCGGCGCCCTGCCGCACCAGCATCTCCAGCCCGTCGAGGGTCGGGCAGCCGCGGCGGCCCGCCTCCCGCAGCAACCGGCTGGGCCGGGGGGTGTAGATCAGGTCGTAGATGAGGCAGGCGCTCCCCAGGGCGTCCAGCTGCTCCGGGCCCAGGGGACAGGCCTCGTCGGACCCGGCGGCGCCGGCCATCCCCACCGGTGTGGTGTTCACCACGAGATCGGCTCCGGCCAGGGCCTGGCTGAAGGCGGCGTCCCCGCCATCAGGCCAGGGGAGGGGCCGCAGCCGGGGCGCCCAGCCGGCGCAGGACTCCAGGAGGCTCTCCAGCTGGTCCTGGCGGCGTCCGGCCAGCTCGATGCGGTCCAGATCCAGCTCCACCAGGGCTGCCAGCACGGCCCGGGCGCTGCCGCCGCAGCCCAGCACCACGGCCCGCCCACCCGGCAGGGCGGGGGCCGTCTCCCGCAGGGGAGCCAGAAACCCCGCCACATCAGTGTTGGTGCCGAGCCAGCCCCCTCCCGGGCGTCGCACCAGGGTGTTGACGGCTCCCAGCCGCTCGGCCAGGGGGGTCAGCTCGGCCGCCAGGGCTGCCACCGCCCGCTTGTGGGGCAGGGTCACGTTGAGGCCCAGGCAGCCGAGTGCTTCGAGGCCCCCCACCGCGCCAGCCAGATCGGCGGCGGCCACCGGCAGGGCCAGATAGACCCAGTCGAGGCCCATCGCCGCCAGGGCGGCGTTGTGCATCGCCGGGGAGAGGGAATGGCGCACGGGATCGCCCAGAACCCCCACCAGGGCTGTCTGCGCGCTGATCGGAACGGTCATGGCCCGGACTGGCGGATGGGGGCGCCGGGCTGAACCGTAGGGGTGAACGGTCGGGATGGAGCGGCCGGGCGGACCCCCACCGTCCGCGACGGTTCGGAAACCACCCCTCGCCTGCAGTGGCCCTCGCTGCTGAGGATGCACCAGGAAGAAACAATCATTCAGAGGAGGTGGGAAACCATGGGCAAGGTTGTCGGCATTGACCTGGGCACGACGAACAGTTGCGTGGCGGTGATGGAGGGGGGCAAGCCCACGGTGATCGCCAACGCCGAAGGCTTCCGCACCACGCCATCGGTGGTGGCCTACACCAAGAACCAGGACCAGCTGGTGGGCCAGATCGCCAAGCGCCAGGCGGTCATGAACCCGGACAACACCTTCTACTCCGTGAAGCGTTTCATCGGCCGCCGGGTGGATGAGGTGAATGAAGAGTCGAAGGAAGTGAGCTACG
>CAYGQY010000094.1:0-6627 GCA_964352195.1 uncultured bacterium | reverse complement strand
GGACCGTGGCCATCACCGGAGCGGGCGGGACCCTGGGCCGGGCCCTGCTGCGGCGCCTGCACGGCCAGGGGGCAGTGCTGATCGCCCTGAGCTCGACCCCATCCTCCCTGGACCTGGAGGACGGCCAGGGGAACCCCCTGCCCCTGCGTCAGGTGTGCTGGCGCTGCGGCCAGGAGGGCGATCTGGCCCCCCAGCTGGCGGGGGTGGACATCCTGGTCATCAACCATGGGGTGAACCTCTACGGGGATCGTGGCCCCGACGCTATCGAGAGCAGCCTCGAGGTGAACGCCCTGAGTGCCTGGCGGCTGCTGGAACTCTTTCTCAGCTTGCCGGAGCCGCCCCGGGGCAACCCCTGCCGCGAGGTCTGGGTCAACACCTCCGAAGCCGAGCTCCTGCCGGCCCTCAGCCCGCTCTACGAGATCAGCAAGCGCCTGCTGGGCCAGCTGGTGAGCCTGCGGAGCCTCGACCGCTGCGGCGACAACCCCTGCCGGATCCGGCGCCTGGTGCTGGGCCCGTTCCGCTCCAACCTCAACCCCTACGGGGTGATGCCGGCCGACTTCGTGGCCGGGCAGGTGATCGCCCAGGCCCGGAGGGGGATCGCCCTGATCGTGGTCACCCCCAATCCCCTCACCGTGGTGCTGGTGCCCCTGGCGGTGGGGCTGCGCTGGCTCTATTTCCGCCTGTTCAGCCGTCCCGATCGGTGAGGATCTCGCAGCCATCGGAGGTCACCACGATTGTGTGCTCCCACTGGGCGGAGAGGGAGCCGTCAACGGTGACGACGGTCCAGCGATCGCGCAGGGTGCGGCAGGCCTTGCTGCCGGCGTTGAGGATCGGCTCCACCGCCAGGGTCATGCCGGGGCGCAGGGTGAGGTTGGGCAGATCGGTGCTGCGGAAGTTGAACACCGAGGGCTCCTCATGCAGGTTGCGCCCCACCCCGTGGCCGGTGTAGTCCTCCACCACGCTGTACCCGTGCGCCTCAACGTGATCCTGGACCGCGCCGGCGATGTCGAGCAGGGAGTTGCCGGCCCGGATCCGCCCCAGGCCCTGCATCAGCGCCTCCTGGGCCACGCGGCTGAGGCGCCTGGCCTCGTCGGAACTCTCTCCGACACAGATGCTGACGCAACTGTCCCCGTGGTAGCCCTCGTAATAGGCCCCGGTGTCGACCTTGAGCAGGTCACCGGCCCGGATCACCCGCTTACCGCTGGGGATTCCATGCACCACCTCGTTGTTGATGCTGGCGCAGATGCTGGCGGGGAATCCGTGATAACCCTTGAAACTGGGGGTGGCCCCCATGGAACGGATGCGCTGCTCGGCATGCCGATCCAGATCGCCGGTGGTCATGCCGGGAGCGGCCATCTCCATGATCTCGCGCAGCACCGTGGCGACGATCCGGCTGGCCTCCCGCATGATGGTGATCTCCCGGGCCGACTTGATCTCCACCCCACGGCGGCCCTTGCGGATGCGGGGACCCGCCTGGGTGACGGCGGGAACGGCGGGGGATCCGGCCGCCAGGCCCGTTGCCTTCTGCCGGGCCGCGCCCGCCGCTCCGGAACCGGCGGACAGCAGGTCAGCGAACAGATTCATCAACAACGGCCCGGGCGATCCAGAAGCAAGCTATCAACATTCCCCTGTCCTCCGCACGGCCGTCCATGCCGCTCCTGGCGCGACTGCGGCGCTGGCACGCCCTGGTGGCACCGGTGGTGCTGCTCCCGCTGCTGATCACCGTCACCAGCGGCATGAGTTACCGGCTGCTGCGGGACTGGGGGGGCCTGGGTCGGGAACAGGCCCACATCCTGATGGTCCTGCACGAGGGCGAATGGCTCGGCCCCCGGGGGGAAACCCTCGTCGTGGCCCTGAACGGGCTGGGGCTGCTCTGGATGCTGATCAGCGGTTCGGCGCTGCTGCTCCAGAAATGGCGACGGCCCGCTCCGCGTCCGAAGGGGCCGGCCGCGGAGGAGAGGGGAAGCTGAGCCGTTACAGTTGTCGTTTGGCCAGGCGCACGCGGATCTTTGGGATGGCAGCGGAAGTGAACGACAGCAGCGACATGGACGAGACCAGCCCGGCGGCCACCGCCACGGCCGATCCAGCCACGGCCACCGCCACGGTGGAGAAGCCCTCCGGGCGCACCGGCAGGCTCAGCGCCCAGGAGCTGATCCGCGCCTTCGAGGCCGAGCAGCTCAAGAGTGATCTGCCCGAGATCTACGTGGGGGACACCGTGAGGGTCGGGGTCCGCATCAGCGAAGGCAACAAGGAGCGCATTCAGCCCTACGAAGGGGTCGTGATCGCCAAGCGCCACGGCGGCATGAACGAGACGATCACCGTCCGTCGCATCTTCCAGGGCGTGGGTGTGGAGCGGGTCTTCCTGCTGCACAGCCCCCAGGTGGCCACGGTCAAGGTGGAGCGTCGCGGTAAAGTCAGGCGTGCGAAACTTTTCTATCTGCGGGACCGGGTGGGTAAAGCCACCCGGGTGAAGCAGCGCTTCGATCGCTGACGCTTCATCCCCCTTTCGCCCATGCCGGTGCCGCTCTGCGCACCGGTCGAGGGGGCATCGCCATGCGCCGTTAGTTCAGCTGGTAGAACGCAGGTCTCCAAAACCTGATGTCGGGGGTTCAAGTCCTCCACGGCGCGCTCGATGCCCCTTCCTGCTCTTTCCTGGTTCCGGACATGGAGTTGGATCTACAACCCGGTGATGTGGTCAAGGTGCTCGAGTCGGCCGCGCTGGGTTGGGTGCGTGCCCGGGTGATCCGGGTCAAATCCGGCGGACGTGTGGTCGTTCAGAGCGACCAGGGCCGGGAGTTCACCGCCCGGGGCAATCAGGTGCGCCTGATCGAGCCGGCCGGTTTCCGTCCATGAGCCCAGGCTGAATCCTGTCCAGCGCATCGCCATGCTGATCCTCACCGCCAGCAATGGCCACAACCTGCAACTGGCCCAGCTGGTGTCCGAGCAGGCCCGGGCCCGGGGCATCCCCCCCACCCGGATCGATCTGGTGGCGTTGGCTCTGCCGCTCTACACCCCCGTTCAGGAGGAGGCGGGGGCCGGTCCCGGCCTCGGCCATCTGGCCGAGGCCCTGCGCCAGCAGGGTCGTCTCTGGGTCTGCGCCCCCGAATACAACGGCTCCCTGCCCCCCACCCTGAGCAACGCCCTCGCCTGGCTGTCGCGCAGCACGGACGATTTCCGCGCCCTGTTCAACGGCCTCCCCGTGGCCCTGGCCACCCACAGCGGCGGCGGGGGCCAGAAGGCCCTCAGCGCCATGCGTCTGCAGTTCTCCCACCTGGGCTGCAGTGTGCTGGGCCGCGAGCTGCTCAGCAGCCCCCAGAAGCAGGCGAACCCCGACAGCATCCTCGCCATGCTGGAGGCCCTCCATCGCCTGCCCAGCACCGGCGCGACCGCCGGTGTCGGTTGACGGCGGGACCGGTGGCGGTGGATACTGACCAGGTCACCGGGTGACACCACTTTCAGCGCCGGGCAAGGGATCTCGTCCCCACCCCGTACAGCTGTACTGGGACTGTAGTTCAATCGGTTAGAGCACCGCCCTGTCACGGCGGAAGTTGCGGGTTCGAGCCCCGTCAGTCCCGTTGACCCATTCAGGAGCGTCTTGAAGTGACGGTGCGGGTTCGTCTGGCTCCGAGTCCCACCGGCACGCTCCATATCGGCACGGCGCGCACCGCCGTCTTCAACTGGCTGTTCGCCCGCCACCACGGTGGCCATTTCCTGCTGCGGATCGAGGACACCGATCGGGAGCGCTCCCGGGACACCTTCACCGCCGACATCCTGGAGGGCCTGGCCTGGCTCGGCCTCCACTGGGACGAGGAGCCGGTGATCCAGAGCACGCGGATCGAGGCCCACCGGCAGGCCATCGACCGGTTGCTGGCGAGTGGCCGGGCCTACCGCTGTTACGCCACCGAGGAGGAGCTGGAGGCGATGCGCGAGGCCCAGAAAGCCTCCGGAGCCGCCCCCCGCCACGACAACCGCCATCGGGACCTGGATGCGGAGCGGGAAGCGGCCTTCATCGCCGAGGGGCGCGAAGCGGTGGTGCGCTTCCGCATCGACGACGGCGCCAGCATCGGCTGGAGCGACCTGGTCCGCGGCGAGATGCGCTGGAGCGGCGCCGACCTGGGTGGTGACATGGTGATCGCCCGCCGGGCGCCGGCCGATGCCATCGGCGATCCCCTTTACAACCTGGTGGTGGTGGTGGACGATGCCGCCATGGCGATCAGCCACGTGATCCGCGGCGAGGATCACATCGCCAACACCGCCAAGCAGCTCCTGCTCTACAAGGCGCTCGGCCTGCCGGTGCCAGTGTTCGCCCACACCCCCCTGATCCTCAATCCGGAAGGCCGGAAGCTCTCCAAGCGGGATGGTGTCACCTCGGTGGGGGACTTCCGCGCCATGGGCTACACCGCCGAGGCCCTGGCCAATTACATGACTCTGCTGGGCTGGTCCCCACCGGAAGGCATGGAGGAGCGCTTCAGCCTTGCCCAGGCCGCGGCCGCCTTCTCCTTCGAGCGGGTCAACCGGGCCGGGGCCCGCTTCGACTGGGACAAGCTCAACTGGCTCAACAGCCAAATCCTGCATGGTCTCGAGCCGGCGGAGCTGCGGGACCTGCTGGAGCCGCTCTGGCGGGCGGAGGGCTGGTCTACGCCGCCACTGGCCCTGGCTCAGGCACGGGCCTGGGAGGAGGAGCTGGCCGCCCTGCTGGGTCCCTCGCTCGTCACCCTGCGCGACGGTGTCGCGCAGGCCCGTCCCTTCTTTGAACGGCCGGAGCCCGACGCGGCCGCCCTGGAGCAGCTCGCCGGAGAGGGTCCCCGCGCCGCCCTGGCCGCCCTGCTCGAGAGGCTGCCCCCGGCCACCGCCGGTGATCAGGGCGCTGGATGGCCTCTGGAGCCGGCCCGGGCCCAGGAGCTGCTGGCTGCGGCCGCGGCCGCAGCCGGCGTCAAGAAGGGCGTGCTGATGAAAAGCCTGCGGGCCGCCCTGCTGGGCAGCCTGCAGGGGCCCGACCTGGTCACCACCTGGCGGCTGCTCCAGGCCAGCGGCGAAGACCGGCGCCGGCTCGAGCGGGCTCAGCCCTGACCCGTCGCCTCCGCGGAGGCCGGGATCGCTTCGGCGGGAAGGACCTCCACCTCCAGCGGCGTCACCAGCCCGAGGCGCTCGGCCAGGGGGCTGGCCGTGAGGCCCTGCAGGCCCACCGTCATCAGGATGGTCAGGAACACCAGGCCCTGGAGCTGACCCGCTCCGGGCACACCCGCCTGGGCCAGGCGGAGGGCGAACAGGCTGGCCACGGCGGCGGTGACGATGCCCCGCGGCGCCAGCCAGCCGAGCAGAATCTTCTGGGAGCCGCTCAGGTCCAGACCCGCGGTGGCCAGCAGCATGGCCAGGGGGCGCACCACGAGCATCAGCACCAGCACGCATCCCACACCGCCGAAGCCGAGCGGACTGAGCTGCGCCCATGACACCCCGGCCGCCAACAGCGGGAAGAGAATGCTGATCGAGAGCTGGGCCAGTTGGCGGATCAGGTCATCCAGCTGGGCGGCTTCGGTGTCGGCCAGGCGGCCCACCACCAGCCCGGCCGCCACCGCCGCCGGCAAACCCGATTCCGGCAGGGCCAGCTCACAGCCGGTGAACATCAGAAAGAGGATGCCGAGGGTGATCTGAAGCCGCAGCCCGCTCTCGGGATCGACCGGCAACCGCCGCAGGATTCCGGTGAGCAGGGAGCCGCAGAGGGCACCGGCCAGCACCCCGCCCCCCAGCCGGAAGAGCAGGTTCCGGGCCAGATCCCGCCAGCCGTGCAGATCCCCCAGCACCAGCTCCAGCAGCAGCAGAGCCAGCACCGCCCCGATCGGTTCGAGCACCAGGCCTTCCCCCTCCAGCACCTCACCCAGGGGCGGGGCCAGCCGCATCTGCTGCACCAGCGGCGTGACCACCGTCGGTCCGGTGGCCAGCACGATGGCGCTGAACACCGCCGCCAGCGACCAGCTCAGGCCGGCCAGCCAGTGGGCGGCCAGCAGACCGCAGGGCAGGGCCAGCACCAGGCGGACCAGCACGATCCGCAGCACGGCCAGCCGCGACACCGTTCCCGGTAATTTCAGTTTGAGGCCACCGTCGAAGAGCACCAGGCTGACCAGCAGACCCACCACGGTCTCGAGGCCACCGCCGAGGTCAAGTGGATCCACCAGCTCCAGACCGGAGCGGCCGATCGCCAGACCGGCGGAGAGCAGCAGCACCACCGAGGGCAGGCTGGTGACCACCGCCACCAGCTGCGCCAGGGCACCGGCGAACAGGGTGGTGGCCCAGAGCAGCTGCAGCCGCTCCGGGCTGTCGGTCAGGGGGGGATCAATCATCCAGGGCGGTGAACCTGGGCTCCACCCGGATCCCGATCACGCCGCTGGGCCGCAGCACCAGGAACTCCCCCTCCCGGTCCTGGATCGGCACATTGACGAAGGCATCGGAACCGACGGCGTTGAGGACACTCCCGTACCACTGCTGAAAGGCGTCGAGGGTGGGGAACTGGACGACCTCCCGGTGCCCCCCGCGCAACAGCAGATGAATGGCGTACCGACGGGGTTGGGAGGCCATGACCACAGGTACCGGAGCCCTCAGAATGCCCCAGCATCGCCCGAACCAGCGGGC
>CAYGQY010000093.1:0-6681 GCA_964352195.1 uncultured bacterium | reverse complement strand
CCGGAAGTCGCCTGCGTAGCTGTCGCTCGCGTAGATCCCCCCCACCTTCCCCGCCGCCAGCACCACCACCTCCGGCCTGTTCGCCTCGAACCAGGCCCGCACAGCCTCGGCATCCTCCAGATCCAGCTCCTGGCGCATGGCGGTGAGGATGTGGGCATAGCCCTTCCGCTGCAGGGCACGGCAGATGGCGCTGCCCGCCATGCCCCGGTGACCGGCCACGAAGATGCGATCACTGGGGCTGATCAAGGGTGTGGTGGATGTGTTGGTCATGGCTCGGAAAACCAGTCGAGGAGTTGCAGTCCTTGGAAATCAGCGAAATCGCTGAGGTTGCGGGTCACCATCACCAGGTCGTTTGTGGCTGCAATCGCCGCGATCTGGCCGTCGGCGAAAGCAGGTCGCTGGCCTTCAGCCTCCAGCTGAGCGCGTTGCTGCCCATGCCAGAGCGCTGCCCGGCAGTCATACGGCAGCACCTGCAATCCCGACTCCAGCACATGGATCACTCCACTGGGAGTTCCAGGTGCCGCCCAGCGGAACGATCCCGCCAAGAGGCAACCTCCAGATCCGCGGTTGGATCGGATGGCAACGGCCAATCGTCGTGGCAACCTGCTCGCCCCTCCAGACGCCAGCTGAGGATGGCCTTCCCGGGGGCCTGGCTTGTCTGCAGTTGATGCAGTCTGGTGGAGGCCTGCTCGGTGAGTGGTTCCGGCTCGGTCATGTCGCAGCCTCATCGCTTCTTTCCATCACAATGGTTAGATCTGTCGGGCGCCATCAGGCCAGGCCTGCGGCCGATGGCCTGGCCTTCCGCTTGGTCCACAAGTGGACTAAGCTTTACCGGTCGGCTGCCTCCCCCCGTCGCCATGCGCACTCCTTTCTCGCGGATCGTGAACGTGCACGAGGCCAAAACCCACTTCTCGCGGCTGATCGACGCTGCCCACGCTGGTGAAACCATCGTGGTGGCCAAAGGCGGGCGGCCCTGGGCGCGGCTGGTGCCCCTGGAGCCGCCAAGCCCCAGTCGCCAACCCGGTGTGTTGAGAGGGGTGATCACCCTGCCGCCGCCGGAGATGTTGCTCGAACCGCTGCCGGAGGAGGAGCTCGCCGCTCTGGAAGAACCCCTCCTGTGAGCGCTGGTGTGCTGCTCGACACCCACGCTCTGCTCTGGTGGCTGGCTGAACCCGATCGCCTCTCGCCGGCAGCCCATGCCGCCATCGCCGATTCCACGGCAAGGGTGCTGGTGAGTGCGGCTTCCGGCTGGGAGATCGCCATCAAGGTGCGCCTGGGCAAGCTTCCCGCCGCCGCTCCCTTGCTCGAAGAGCTGCCCGCCGTGTTGGCCGCCCAGGGGTTCGAGCTGTTGCCGATCGAGCTGCGCCATGGTCTGCGGGCGGGCAGCTACGGCCTGGCCCATCGCGATCCCTTTGATCGCTTGCTGGCCGCCCAGGCCGAGCTGGAGACCCTCACCCTGTTGAGCGTTGATCCAGCTCTCAGCGCCTTTCCCTGCAACCTGCTCTGGTAACCGCACCATCAACCCAGCCCTCCCCGGGCACGCTCCACGGCGTGCGGACTTGTGGGCGGATTCTCCATCGATCCCACCACGGGGAAGCCCTTGAGCCGCAGGTAGGCCTCCTTTCTAGCTTCTTCTCGATCGGCTGCCACCATCTCGGCCACCAATGCTTCGAGGGTCGTCGTGGGTGTCCAGCCCAGTTTTTCGTGGGCCTTGGTGGGATCCCCCAGCAGGGTTTCCACCTCCGCTGGGCGGAAGTAGCGAGGGTCGATCCGCACCACCACCTCCTCGCTGCCGGCCCGGCGGCCCACCTCCGCAAGCCCCTCTCCGTTCCAATCGATGCCGCCCCAGCCCAGTTGAGCGGCAGCCAGTTCGATGAACCGCCGCACGCTTTCCTGCCGGCCCGTGGCGATCACGTAATCCTCAGGCGTGTCCTGCTGCAGCATCCGCCACTGCATCTCCACGTAATCCCGTGCGTGGCCCCAGTCGCGCAACGAATCCAGATTGCCCATGAACAGGCAGTCGTCGAGCCCTGCGTCGATGCGTGCCAGACCGCGGGTGATTTTTCGCGTTACGAAGGTTTCGCCGCGCCTTGGGCTCTCGTGGTTGAACAGGATGCCGTTGCAGGCATACATGCCGTAGGCCTCCCGGTAGTTCACCGTGATCCAGTAGGCGTAGAGCTTCGCCACTCCGTAGGGGCTGCGGGGATAGAAGGGCGTGCTTTCCTTCTGGGGGATTTCCTGAACCAGCCCGTAGAGCTCACTGGTGCTGGCCTGGTAGATCCGCGTTGTGTTGCTCAGCCCGAGCATTCGCACGGCCTCGAGGATCCGCAGTGTACCGAGCGCGTCGCTGTTGGCCGTGTATTCCGGTGCTTCGAAGCTCACGGCCACATGGCTCTGGGCCCCAAGGTTGTAGATCTCATCCGGCTGCACCTGCTGGATGATGCGGATCAGGTTGGTGCTGTCGGTGAGATCGCCGTAATGCAGCACCAGGCGGGGATCATTCTCGTGGGGGTCTTGATACAGGTGATCAATGCGTGCCGTGTTGAAACTGCTGGCTCGCCGCTTGATTCCATGCACGTCGTAACCCTTCTCCAGCAACAGCTCCGTGAGGTAGGAGCCATCCTGGCCGGTGATTCCCGTGATCAGAGCTCGTTGGGTCACGGAACCGTCTTTACAAATTCTTTTGACGACCCTAGAGGCGGCGTTTCGCTCGCCCAGGTTCACACCAAACATTTTGCTGATTCTCAGACCTCTCCTCAGTTGCCATGGCTGCCTCTATGGCCCGAGCGACATAGCCGCCAAAACTCTCGTCCAGGATTGCGTCGGAGTACGCCGTGTTGCTCCAGGGTTCGCTGGTTTGGCGCTGTGCTGAGTGCGGCAGTGCCGCGGCCAGGCACTCGAGCCAGCCCTCCTGCTCGCAGCCCTGCCATTGGAGCCCGAGGGCCCGGGCCTCAAGCTCCAGCCACCCGCCCGGCCTGCCCACCACGGTCGCGCTCAGCCGCGCCCGCCTCCTGGCCGCCGCATAGCTCCAGAACACGCCCGAGCTGCGATGCCGATACACAACCGGGTCATAGGCCAGGAGGGCCAGATCACAGCCGGCCAGCAGCGTCTGCATCCGGGCTTGGTCCACCCGCTCGTTCAACCAGCGAAAGTGTGGGAGTTGCCGGCAGGCTTCTTTGAGCAGCCGGAGCTCCTCTTCCGCAAGTGGCGTGGAGCCATGCACCTGGAACAACCACTCCACGTTCTGGAGGAGTGCTGGCTCGCCGTGGGCATCCAGCAGCCCACGCACGATCTCCATCACCTCTGGGCGCCCTTTGCCGGCTTTGAGATCTCCCCAGTGGAGCAGCACCCGCCAGCGCGCCGTGCTGGCTGAGGGGCTGTCACTGATGCTGCTGGCCGGCTGGCCCGCCCCCACCACGGCGGGATGGATCCCGGCAGGCTTCAAGTCTGCCGCTTCCAGCAGGGGCTGGTAGAGCTCCAGGCTCTGCCGGCTGGGCAGCGCCAAGTGGAGGTGATGCCCCCCCTGCCGGATGGCATGGCCCAATCCACACAGCGCCAACCGGCAGTTCGATTCGGCGGCGCTGTTGGATCCTGACCCCTCCAGCGTTTCCCCGGGCGGAAACATCAGGCTCACCACCAGGCGGGCTGCAGGCAGATGCAGCAGAGCTCTGGCCAGACCCAGCAGATGGAAGGGCAGCGCCGTATGCACCACCCAGGCGGCCACGGGCCGATCCTCCGAATCGAAGCGACCCTGAAGCCGATTCAGCAGTTGCTCCTCCACACGCCGCGCCAGATGAACCGTGCCACCCGGGTCGCTCCAGTGCCGGGGGTCTTCGTAGCCACATGCCGAAAACGCGCCCTTCAGCCAGGGGGGGGCGTTCGCCTGGGCGCTCAGCCGAACGTCCCCCCAGCATTCCGCCTGCCAACCCCGATCCTCCAGGGCGCCAACCAGCTCCGCATTGACATCGCTGTGGTGGCCCACCGAGCTGGCATAGGCCGGATCCACGATCACCACGCGGCCCTTCGGCTCCATCAACGACCCGGATCCACCCAGAACCACCGCACAATGGTGCCAGTTGTTGGCCCTTTGGATCGCGATGCCTTGGCCGTCGAGGGCTGAACTCCTCCAGGGGCCGCCTCCCCTGGATGCGGATCCATCCCTCTGGTCGGAGCGGATTCGCTGGCTCGGCCGCTACGCACTCGGTGAGGAGCTGGAGCGCTGGGCTGCGCCGTGCCGCCAGGCAGCCGGCTGGGATGTCCAGCTGGCCCTGGACCTCAGCCTGGCCCACCTGCTGGCCGGCCAGGGCAGAGCCGCGGATCTGGCCTTCCTCGAGGCGCATCATCTGGGTCCGTCGTTGGGCCTGTTGCCCGATCCGTGGGGCTTGTGGCCCCCTCCGGCTGGGGAGCCGGCCAGCCCAGAGCGATCCGACCGTGAGGCGATCCACGCCCGCTCGGAGCGCTTTGGCCGTTGGCGGTGGCTTGAGCCTTCCCTCCTCTGGAGCGCCTGGCGTGAATCGGTGCAGAGCGACTGGACCAGCGCCCTGCAACCCGAGCCCCTCGACCAGCTGGCCCTGCTGCTGCGGCAGCGGAGTGAGCTCGATCCCCCGATCGAGCAGGTGCTTCCCCAGCTCGTGGGGGATGGGGCCATCGCCGCTGATCCGTTCACGGCCTTCCAGTTCTGGGGCACCGTGGCGGAGCTTGCTCCCCACTGGGACTATGCCCGCATCAAGGCGGCCGACCTCGCCCTGGCCCACGCCGACCTCAGCCGCTGCGACAGCTGGTTGGCAGGCGCCACCGAAACCACCCGCGCCAATCCCTGGTTCTGGGACATCAGCGCCCGCCGGGCCGTGCAGGCCGGCGAGATCGCAACCGCCCTCGACCACTGGGGCCAAGCCATGGCCTGTGGGTCCAGCCCCCCCGAACCAGGCGAGCTCGAGCGGATTGAAGTGTTCCGGCAGCGCCGCCGCGACGCCCGCCGAGGGCCCGGACTGCTGCAGGCACGATCGTTGTTGCATCAGGGAGCCATCGGCTCCGCGCTGACCCTGCTGCAGCGCCTGGTGGAAGAGGATCCCCAGTGGCAGCCGTTGCGCACCCTGCTGGAGCAGGCCCGGGCGGCACAGCACCCACAGGCCACTCCCTCAGGGGAACCGGCCAGCGACGCTTGCGGCAGCTTCGGGCGGATGCTCGACCGCGCCGCCGCCCGGATCGGGATCACCCTGCCCCCAGTGCCCTCCACTGACGTGGGCGGTGACAGCGCGACTGACCAGGATCAGCACGCCCTGGAGAACTTCTCACGCTTCCTGTCGCACGCGGAGGGACGCTTCGCCCTGAACGCCTGAGGCAGGAACCCGCAACCGGGCATCGGCATCGATCAGCACGTGCTCTCCAGACGCTCCAGCAGGGCCGCAATCAGGGCTTCGGCCCGCTGCTCCTCCTGGCGGTGCCGCGCCAGGGTGCTCTCCTGCTCCTGATGGGCCAGAAAGTAGAACTCCAGTTCCTCCTGCACCTGCTGCAACTGGAGCAGGTTGAGTTCGGCTTCATCGCGGGCCTCCTCGAGCTGGGCCCTCAAATGGGCGAGGTCCTCGCTGCTGATCGGATCCTTGTTCATGACTGGATACCTTAAGGAGAAGCCCGCTTTGGCGCCAGTGCTTGCCCAGGATCTCCACCACCTCCACCGGGTGTTCAGCACCCGGGACGAGTTCCAGACCTTCATGTACGCCACCATGCACGACTGGCCCCGCCAGGTTCGTGAGGCCCTGGAGCTGATCGCCCTCCACGGAATCCGGGATCCGCTCACCGGGCAGCCGATCGCGGCCGGCGAACTCGAGCTCAGTGGGGACAACTACCGGGAAAGCCTGTCCCATCAGGGGGTGCTCTCCCGGCATCGGGCCATCCTCCGGCTGCTGCAGGACCGACTGGACTCCGGCCAACTGCCGCCAGCCGATCAGCTGCGCCTCTACTGCCCGGAGGCCATCACCGCGTTTGCACGGCTCCTGGAGCGCCGGTTTCCCCATTTCTCCGGCAGCGAGTACCTGCCGGATCCCCTGCATCCGCTCCAGGGTCAGGTGCCCCATCAGGACCTCTGCGCCCTCACGTTGGCAGACGCCAGCCAGGACCTGGTGATCTGCAACGAGCTGTTCGAGCACCTCTACGACCTGCCGGCCGCCCTCGCGGAGATGGCTCGGGTGCTGGCTCCGGGCGGGGTGTTGTTGTCCACTTTTCCCTTCGCCTATGGCCGTCAGAACAGCGAGATCAAGGCGGTGTGGAAGCCCGGCGGGGAGGAGCCGGAGCTGATCGGTCCCCCCGAGCTGCATGGCAATCCCGTGGATGGACGCGGCAGCCTGGTGTACCAGATTCCAGGCTGGGAGATCCTGGATCAGGCCCGGGGGGCTGGCTTCGCTGAAGCGAGGATCCACTGGCTCGCGTCCCCCAGCTACGGCGTGGTGGGCAGCGAACTTCCAGCCATCCTGGTCTTGGAGGGCCTGCGTTAGGGCTCGTGGCTGAGCCGCTGCCAGTGCTCCGCTTGCCTCCGTCCCTGCGCACTCCAGGGGGCTCCGGGCAGCTCCAGCCCGAACAGCGGATGCAGCTGATCCCCGGGCCCCAGGCAGTTCAGCCCGAAGCGCCGCCCCAACTCCGCGCACAGGGGCAGCCGGTACGCCCCCCGCCCCACCAGCGCCAGGC
>CAYGQY010000092.1:0-6742 GCA_964352195.1 uncultured bacterium | reverse complement strand
GTGCTCTCACTCCCCATGGCCGGGCCATGGCCGACCTGGGACTCCATCCCCGCCTGGCCCACATGCTGCTGCGGGCCAGGGCCAGCGGCTGTCTGCCGCTGGCCGCGGAGCTGGCCGTGCTGCTCAACGAACGGGATCCCCTGACGGCGGAGGATGCCGGGAGCGATCTGATGCGCCGGCTCGACTGGTTGAGACAGCCCGGGGGCGACCCCCGGCGCCGGCAGCTGCGACAACTGATCCGTCAACTCGAAAGCCAGCTCGCCGATCCGGCCAGGAGCCGATCTGGCCGGGCCGCTCCCGCAGGAGTCTCCAGGGCGGTGGAGGGGGCCGCAGAGCCGGAGGTGGCCGCCCGGCTGATCAGCTGGGCCTACCCGGAACGGGTCGCCCTGGC
Organism: uncultured bacterium; assembly: GCA_964352195.1. Classification (GTDB taxonomy): domain Bacteria; phylum Cyanobacteriota; class Cyanobacteriia; order PCC-6307; family Cyanobiaceae; genus CAYGQY01. The sequence goes on along the minus strand of CAYGQY010000092.1, from coordinate 6,351 downwards.
GCGGCCGGCCGGGGGGGGGCGTTTCCTGATGCGGAGCGGACAGGACGTGGCGCTCCATCCCCGGGATCCCCTGGCCGGCTGCCCAGCGCTGGCGATCGCCGGAGTCGACGGCGGCGGCAGGGCCCAGACGGACGCGGCAGGGGCCCGCGTTCTGCTGGCCCTCCCCCTGGAGACCGCCACCCTTGAGCTCATGCAGCGGGAGGACGGAACGCTGGAGCGCTCGGTGCAGTGGGACCCCACCAGCCGGCGGGTGCGCGGCGTCGTGGAGAGGCGCCTGGGGGCCCTGGTGCTGGAGCGCCGGCCCTGGCTGGCAGCTCCCCCCGAACTGGTGCGGGAGGCTCTGCTGGAGGGGCTGCGGGGGCTCGGCCTGGAGGCCCTTCCCTGGAGGGAGGAGAGCCGTCAGCTGCGGCATCGCCTCCTGCTGATCCGGGCTCACCGCGGGGCCAGCTGGCCGGACTGCCGTGACACCACCCTGCTGGACCACCTGGAGGACTGGCTGGGGGACTGGCTTGAAGGGGTGCAGCGTCTGGAGGACCTGGCCCGGATCGACCTCCGTGAAGCCCTCTGGCGCCGCCAGCCGTGGGAGCGGCGCCAGGAGCTGAACCGGCTGCTGCCCACCGAGCTGGAGATCCCCTCGGGCCGCCGGGTCCGCCTCGACTACGGCGGCGGCGAGCCCGTCCTGGCGGTGAAGCTCCAGGACCTGTTCGGCTGCCTGCAGGGACCCTCCGTGCTTGAGGGGACCGTGCCGGTGACCCTTCAGCTGCTCTCCCCGGCCGGTCGCCCCGTCCAGATCACCCAGGATCTGGAGGGGTTCTGGCGGGGAAGCTACGCCCAGGTGCGGACCGAGCTGCGGGGGCGCTACCCCAAGCACCCCTGGCCGGAGGACCCCACCCAGGCCGAACCCACGGGAGCCACGAGCCGGGCGCTGCTGCGTCGACAGCGGCTGTCGCAGCTCTGATCCGGGCCGGCCCTCAATCGAACAGGTGGTCGTACCCAAAGTGGGAGAGACCCTCGAGGATGCCCTCACAGCCATGCCCGCCAGCTGGGAAGGTGTGGGGGAGGGAGGGCAGATACCGCTTGAGGGCAGCCTCGGCGTTGCCCACCATGATCCCGCGCAGGCCGGTCTGAAACATGGACAGGTCGTTCAAGGTGTCCCCGGCGGTGACCACCCGATCCCGGTCCACGTCCAGCCAGCGGAGCAGATCGAGCAGGGTGGAGCCCTTGTTCACGCCGGAGGGCAGCAGGTCGAGGTACCGGTTGTCGGAGAGCAGGCAGTCAACACCCACACGCTCGAGCCGTGGCAGCAGGGTGTGATCGAAGGATATGGGGTCGTAATCGAAGGCCAGCCGCCGATCGGAGCTGATCGGCTGGGCACTGAGGCCGGGCTGGTTCTTCAGAAGGGGGGCGAGTCGCTCCGGCAGGCCATCCCAGCGGCGGTCGATCGGCTCCACCACCAGGGGCAACGGCTGCAGGCTGCTCCCGCAGGCCACCGTGCAGCCCACGTCACCAATGACCAGGTGGGGGGGGCGCACTCCGCCGGGGGCGGAGTTTTCCAGCAGTCGGGCGATCGAGCGGAGATCACGGCCCGTGCAGAACACATGAAGCACCCGGTCACGACGCTGCTGCAGCCAGGCATAGAGTCGGGCCCGCCCGCATGTGGAGCCGGCGAGCAGCGTGCCGTCCAGGTCGGTGACGAGGACCAGTTCTGGGTCCAGCGGCAGGGGCTCGGAAAGCTGTTGCTGCAGGAGAGGCCGGAGGGAGGGGATGGAGAACGGTGGCGAAGGCCACACCCCTAGGCCAGTCCGCTCGGGCTGTCAAACCGGCGGAGGCCAGGACCGGAGACAAATCGAAAAGAACCTGAACTTGTGACGAACGAGACTGTCAACCCCGCGCCATGATTCGTTACGATCACAAGCGTCAACGCCTTCGACCCATGACTGACGCCACCCAGACCCGCTTCGGCTTCGTCAGCTTCGCTGAAACCTGGAACGGCCGCCTCGCCATGCTTGGTTTCGTGATCGGACTGGCGACCGAACTCCTCACCGGCCAGGGAATCCTCTCCCAGATCGGTCTCGGCTGAAGCCCTTGGCCCGTGTGGACGACCCAGCGCCCGGGCCGTCCCCGGGGCAGGCGCTGGGTCATTCTGTTCTGGCGCCCGCCGTCGGCAAGACTTGTTCTGCCTCGACCGCACCATCTCGTGGCTCCGCTCTACGTCAACAACCGGCGCGATGGGTCCAGATTGCTGAGCACCGCCCTGCTGATCTTCTCGGTCGGCCTCATCCGATTTGACCATCCCCTAGGCCCCGTCATCTGCCTGGTGTCCGGCAGTCTGAGCCTGTACTGGGGTTTCTGTTACGGACGCCTTGACCATTGATCCGACCACGGCATCAGGGCATCCGAGCGCAGGGACCAACTCCTCCCCCCTGCCCCGCTACTGCGTCCGCGAGCTCAACGGCGCGATCGGCACCCTGCTGGAGCGCGGATTCGCTCCCCGCTTTCTGCTCGACGCCACCATCTCGCGGCCCCAGATTAAGAAGGGCCATCTCTGGCTGAATCTGCTCGATGAAGCCGCCACGATCACGGGGGTGGTCTGGGCCTCCCAGCTCTCCCGCCTGAGTTATCGCCCGGAAGACGGGGATGGCGTCACGGTGGTCGGCCGACTCAACTTCTGGCCGGCTCGGGCCACGCTATGCGTGCAGATTCTCGACATCCGTCCGACCCTCGCAGGCGTGCTCCGCCAGTTCGAGCGTGTCAGGGAGACGCTGATGCCGACCGGTCTGCTCGACCTGGAACGCAAGCGCCCCCTTCCCGAGTATCCCCGGGGAATCGCCCTGCTCACCAGTTCCCCCAGCTCGGCCCTGGCCGACATGCTCCGCACGGCGGCGGAGCGCTGGCCGGCGGCCAGGATCCTGGTGGTGCCCATCCCCGTTCAAGGGCCCGTGCAAGCCACAATCTGCCAGCGGCTCCAGGCCGTGGGAGCCCAGGCCCGTCGACTCGGCGTCGAGGCGGTCGTGCTGGCAAGGGGTGGAGGCAGCCGGGAGGACCTGGCGGTCTTCGACAGTGAAGAGCTGGCCCGACAGCTCGCGTCCTGCCCGGTGCCTGTGATCACGGGACTCGGCCACGAAGACGACACGACGATCGCCGATCTGGTGGCCGATTACCGGGCCGCCACTCCCACCGGGGCCCTGGTGGCCCTGCTGCCCGATCGCCACAAGATCCTGCAGGATCTGCAGGGGCGTCGGGCCCAGCTGGAGCGGGAGCTCACCTGGATGCTGGAGCGCAAGCGGGGGAGCCTTGACAGCCTGCGACTGCGACTGGAGCCCTGCCATCCGCGCCTGCTGCTCCATCGACGGCGAGGTCAGCTGGAGCAGCTGGAGCGGCTGCTGGAGGCGCTCTCCCCGCAGCAGCTGCTGCGCCGCGGGTTCACACTGGTCCGCAGCGAAACAGGATCGCTGCTGCGCTCGATCCATCAGGTGAGCCCCGGCCAGAAACTTCTGATCGAATGGGCCGATGGCAGCGCCCACGGCACCGTGTCCCGACTGGTCTCCGAAGCCTCTCCCGATCCGTGATGGCTGATGGCTGCTCGGTGAGGGAGGAGCCAGCCCCGGTCCTGTACACCAACCCCCACAAAACCCATGAGTCCCCGCCGCACCCAGCCCGAACAACCCGAATCCGGGACGGCGGCGGCCAAGGCGGCCCGATCTCCCCGCTCACCCCAAGCGCCATCCAGCCTGGACGACTCCCTGCGGAACTGGGAGCAGGAACTGGAGCAGCTCAGCTTCAGTCAGGCCCGCACGGCCCTGGAGGTGGCTCTCGCGAGTCTCCAGTCCGATGAACTGGAAGTGGAAGCCATGGCCGATCTCTACGGTCGGGCCATGGCTTGCCTGAGGCGCTGCGAATCGGTGCTGCAGCAGGTGGAGGAAGATGTGAGGCACCTGGATCCCGAGACCCTGGAACCCGAACGATGACATCCGCAGTGCCGACGCCACCGACGGGGGGCCGCTCAGGGGGAGACGGGTCGAGCGTGTTGCCGTGGATCTACCTGGCCCTGGCGATCGCCGGGGCCGTGCTGCCCTGGCTCGCCAATCTGGAGTTCATCCGGATCGCCGGGAATGCCTTCGATCTCGGTCTGTTCATCCGGCTGGCCAACGCCAATCCGGCAGCTCAGTCCCTGTCCCGCGACCTGCTGGTCGGAGCCACGGCGATCACAGTGTGGATCGTTGTCGAAGCCAGGCGGCTGGAGATGCGTGGCCTTTGGGTTGTCCTGCTCAGCTGCGTGACCATCGCCTTCGCCTGCGGCGCACCCCTGTTCCTCTATCTGCGCGAGCGCCGTCTCCAGGAACTCCGCTCGATCGCTGCCGCGGCAACCACGGGCAGCTGAGGCAGCAGGGTCTCCTGGACAGAGGCTCAGCATCGACACGCGGAGCTTCTGCGTCAGGGCGCTCCATCGCTCGGCTCCCCGACGGAGCGGGCCTGCACATCGATCGTGACGTCCCTGACATCGACGTTGATCGGATCCCTGTCAGGCCCAGGGGAGGCTTGCCCCCTCCGGGAATCCTTGGAGGCGAGGCCGAACAGGCGATCGGAGAGCGGTGGTGCGGCCGTGGGGTCCGCTGCGAACTCGGCCCCACAGGCGGGACAGCACGCCGAACCCAGGCTGGTGGTGCCACAGACCGTGCAGGTGCGCAGGCTTCGGCGCAGAACCATCAGGGCCAGGAGAGCGGAACCGGCCAACAGAAGCGGCAGCACCAGCACCGCCAGGGTGAGACCGCCAAGGATGTCCAGCAGGACACGGCCCAAGGGGGTGGGCGCCGCCACCAGCGCCACCGCCAGGAGGATCAGAAGCCAGCCGAACGGCGGCCGCATCAGCGGTGGAACCGCGCGTCCGATTCAATCCAGCGCTCCAGGGCCGCCAGGGCTTCAATTCCGGCCCAGCCACAGGCCAGTGCGCCGATCAGAAGCGCCAGCACAACTGCGCTGACGATCAGAACAGGGACCATCGCCAACGTGAGTGCACTGATCACCACCATCGCTCCGACACCCGCGCAGACAATCAGGAGGCTCGCCGACCATGGGCGAAGGGACAATCCAGATCGTTCCACACCAACGTCCTCAACTGTCTTCATCGTCGCTCTTGGGGAGGGTCCCGGTCCCACAGCCAGAGGTGCGGATCGCCGCACTGCTCGCGGTGGGCTTGGACAACGCTGAAGGCGACGCCGAAATAGAAAATCAAGCCAAGCAACCAGATCCACAACGTCAGCACAAGGATCCCACCGATCAATCCATAGGCCTGGAAGCGAAGCCCAAGCGAGATGAGGCTTCGGCCCACCGCAAGGTTGAGGAGCATGCAAGCCAGGCCAATCATCACGGCTCCGCTCAGGAGGTGTCTCAGCCGGACCCGCTTGGATGGGAGTACGCGCATCAGGGCAAGAGCACCAAGCGAAGACAGCACCAGGGACAGGATCAGATCCGCCAGGCTGGACACGGGAAACAGTGGACTGATCGCCTGGGCCAAGGGGAGACCCGTGAGATCCCGCCAGGTCTGAACTCCCATCAGACGAAGGTTGATCGTCATCTGATCAAGGACGAACAGAGCCCCGACAATCAAAACAAAAAGAGAGGCTCTGAACCTCTGAATGATGAACATCCGAACAGCATCTCCGAACTGACGCTGCAGCAAGACGGTGCGGTTATCTTTCGCTGATCCACTCTTGGAAGCGGGCTGAAACGACCAGAGATGATCGGTTCCCCGTTGCAGGCTAAGATAGACATTACTGGAAGTCACCAGCAAGACCGCTACACCCAGAAAGCCAGCACCGCCGCGCTGCCGATATAGCTTTGACAAGGTTTCCCGAATAACGGAAACAGCAGATTCCGGAAAGACTTGCGCCGTCCATGCCATGATCTGATCAGTCAGAATGCCATCATCTCTGCCTAGAGTCCAGCTGGCAACTGACAATGTAATCAATAGAATTGGGAAGATCGACTGAAGTGTGTGATAGGCAAACGCGGCACTGAGATCAACACAGCCATGCCTGTCCCACAATCTCCAGGCAGCCCAGACGTCGACAAGGAAGCGTCGAGATCGCCTGAACAGACATCTGGCACACTGGGCTGCCATGGCGCTAGGCACGCAGTCGAAACATCGGACGGGTTGGTGCAGCCTAAGGTCCGGAGCTGGGAGCACCGCCCCAAACCTCCACTGATCGCAGTCTCAGACCGGGGGGAGTGACCCGTGGCCACCCATCACCAGTCCGCCTGCGGGATGTGGGGAACCTGCGCTCCCGCTGCACGCACTGATCTGGGTTGGCATGCGCTGAGCCGGGAGGGGCGGGGGCTGGCGGAGCCGCC
>CAYGQY010000091.1:0-6757 GCA_964352195.1 uncultured bacterium | reverse complement strand
GTCACCACTCGCTGGTGACACCACTTGATTGGAAACGCGTTTCCTCATCCTATTGGATGAGCCAGAGCACTTGAGCTATCCAACACTCACTCAGAGCTGTAGCCCTTCAGCACTACATCCTGCTAAAGATATCCCCATGAGTCCCTCCCTTTAGTCCCAATTACTCCACCACCTCGAGCAGGTGGCCAAACCTCGGCACAGCCAATGGGATCCGCTCGGTTTGATGGCGGTGCGCAGCTACATCAACGAACAACTGGCCGACCTGGGCCCCGTTGAAGGGCACACCTTTCAGGACGGCATCCATACCGGCACCAACCTGATCCTCCGGTTGGACGGGCAGCGCAACGATCTGGCCCCCTTGATCGTCGGAGCCCACTACGACGGTCCGCTTCACTCGATCGGTGCCGACGACAACGCCAGCGGCATCGCCGCCCTGCTGGTGCTCGCCGGGCGCTGGGCCAGGACCCCGCCCAGGCGGCCTGTGTGGATCATCGCCTTTGATCAGGAGGAATGGGGGATGCTGGGCAGCAAGGCGCTGGCGCGCGATCTACGTGCGGCCGATCAGGCCATCCACCTGATGGTCAGCCTGGAGATGCTCGCCTACACCGCCACCAAGCAGGACTACCCCCATCCCGCCATGGGGGCCATCTATGGCAATCGCGGCGACTTCATCGCGGTGGTGGGCAACACGGGCTCCAGCCCGCTGTTGCCGGGCCTGGCCCGGGGAATGGGGGCCCATGTGCCCACCAAGGTGCTGCCGGTGCCCAATGCCGGTCACTCCTTCCCCGATGTACGCCTCAGTGATCACAGCCCCTTCTGGGATCAGGGCTACAACGCCGTGATGGTGACCGACACCTCCTTCATGCGGAACCCGAACTACCACCAGATGAGCGACACGATCGACAGCCTGGATCTGGATTTCTTCGCGGCCGTCACCGAGGCGTTGGACGCTGGGCTTCAGGCCCTGTGATCCACTCCTGAGTTCAGGAGATCCTGGCATCGGTGTGCATGGCCTCCACCTCAGAAACCCGGTGCTGTTGGCCCCCCTGAGGCACGGCTGGTGGATCCCATCTCCCTCAGGTGCTGCCTCAAGGCCCTGGCCTCGACACGCTCGGCTTCGGCGCCGGAGGCAGGGACAGGAGCGGCCTCCCGGTTTCAGCAATCCCCGGAGCTACAGTCCCCACCAGGGCGGCGACGGCGGGCACGCTCCACCGCAGGGGCCTGGGGGAATGGAGCAGCCGTCCGAGCGCAAGACCATGGTCCTCGCCTTCGGGCTCTGGTTGCTGGGCTGGATCGGGGTCTGCGGCCTCCACCGGCTCTATGTCGGCAAGACCGGCAGCGGCCTGCTCTATCTGTTCACCCTTGGCCTGTGCGGCTTCGGCCAGTTGATCGATCTGATCCTGATTCCGGATCAGATCAAGGCGGCCAATCGCCTGGCCATGGCCGCCGATCGAGCGGACTGGCGGGACCCCGCCGCGACAGCCGCGAACCCTGAGCGCGGCCTCGAGGACCTGCTGGACGAGGCCCGCCGCTCCGTGGAACGGACGCAACGGAACGACCGATGACGGCGGACGACAAGCTGATCGAATCCGTGAAATTCCTGCTCAGGAGTGTAAAACAACTGAGTGATCGGTTCGTTGAGAACAGCGAAGCACTCAACCAGGCTCTGGACCGCCTTGAAAGCCAGCAGCAGCATCTCGACCAGCTGGAGCTCAAGGTCTACGACATCAACGACGCCCTGATCCTGCTCAACACCAAGCTCTCCGCCCAGCCCAGGCTTCCCGTCAGGGAGGGAACGGAGGAACGGATCATTCCGGGCCTGAATCTTTCCGTGGACGCCATCGTCGATGTCTACCGCAACACCCCGGCCCTGCTGGAGCCCTTCGCCAGGCCCTGCTCCCTGAGCAGCCGAACCCTGAGCGGCGAGATCGACGACGTGGAGCTGGAGCTGTTCGCCCAGGGCACCAGCTGGGCACTCGAGACCCTCGAGGGCCTCTGGCTGATCGTTCCCGTTCCCGGCAGCCTGCTGCGGCGCACCCAGATCACCACCCTGCAGCGCCTGTTCACGGTGGAGGGGATGATCCAGCTGCCCGCCACCCTGCACCTGCACGAGCCCGCCACCGCAATCGCCGTGGAGCATGACCGCCGCTGGCTGATCGCCGACAAAGGCCGGCTCAATGTGCGGCCTGATCCCCTGCGGCAGAGCCGGAGTGCCACCCTCACCGACCTGGAGGCGCGGCTGGAGCGGCTGGAGCAGGGGGAATCGGGGAAGGCCGCGGGGCAGGGCCGCTGATCCAGCCGATCACCGCAGGCTCAGCTGGGCACCGCCACACGACCGAACTCCACGACTTCCCAGAAGCCCCCCCCCCCCAGATCCCGGACCCGGGCCGCCTGGATCAGCTCCACCGTGGCGGAGGCCTGGGATTCGAAGGCAAAGATTCCCTTGCTGGGCCGGTGATCCCGGTAACTCGCCAGGATCTGCACGGTGGGCAGTAGCCAAGCCTGATCCTCCTCCCGCACCAGGAGATAGCTGCCACCCCCCGTCACCGTGCGCAGGCGGGTGGGCTGCGATCCCTGCCCGCGGGAGAGGGCTTCCTCGCTCTCTTCGGTGATGTTCAACTCCGCCTCGGCCAGGTCACGAACCTTGATCCGGTCACCACGGTTCAGGGCCTTGATGCCGTCGTCTATCAGGCGAACCCTGGGTGGCAAGGCGGGGATGGCCAGCTCGTGGTGAGGACCGCCGAACGGAAAAGACAGGCCGGAAGCGGAAGACTCCGATGATCCCTCTTGTGGAAGCCAAGCGGGTGAAGGATCACCAATCCCGGGCGCTTCTCCGCTCTTGGCGGCGATCTCCTCCAGCGCTCCCAGGCGATCCTCCAGGGCACTGACGCAGTCAGAAAGGCGCCGCATCTCCAATCTCAGACTTTCCGAAAACTTGGTTTGTGAGCCGATATAGGCATTCATCTCTTGCCGAAACGTGCCAAGGTTGCCATGGAGAATCTTCATGGCTTTCTTCTGCTTCGCGATCAGACCTCGACCCTTTAGAAAGTAGAGCAGGAGCAGCAGTCCGATGCTGATCAGAAGTCCAAGAACAATGATGACAATCCACAGCTTGCTGGGCACCGTGTGTCCACTCTGCCGCTGGTTCCTGTCAGAAGCCTCTCCAGGGTCTTCAGCCGGGATGGTCTTCGTTGGCTGGATTGAATCCCCAGAGTTCTCGCCCTGAGCCGTTCCCTTGGCCTCAGGAGCCGATTCGCCTGGGGCAGAGTCGGGGCTTGTCGTGCTCCCCTCATTCCGCTTCTGAACTGGAGCCTGCTGAGCCACGGCCCGAGCCACGGTGCTGTCCGCCACGCCGCTCATGGCTCCAAGGCCGGCGAACACGATGAGCGCGCCGATGGCAGACGCACCCTGCCGGCCCAGCCGAAATCTGAGTGGACGACGACCAACAACACGCTCTCTCATCGGCAACCCCTCAGAACCGCTCGGCCCACTGGCGACCCAGCGTCTGAATCAGCGCCTTCAGCCCCAGGATGAAGCCGGGTTCGGGCTCCAGTTCCGAGGCCTCCTTGCCGATCCGGCGCAGACACAGGGCCCTGGCCTGAGTTTCGACATCATCCCAGAGCGTCTCCAGATCCGTGAGGCGACGGATCGGCAGCAGGGAGCCGGCACTGATTCGGCAGGCGGTGATGCCGTCGTCGTACCTGGCTACGAACTGGCGGAGTTGATCGAGGCTGAGCAGGTCGTAGGTCTGGATCATCACGTCGTCGTCCTGCACCAGCACGCGATCCAGCGGCCCGAAGCAACATTCGTTGATGCGCAGATCCTCGCCGGACACCATCACGTCGTCGCGAGGATCGAAATCACCCGACAGATTCACCCCCTGGCTGATCAGGCCACAGGCCGTTTCATCCTTGTAGGCGTTCGAGAGGGTGGTGGCACCCGTCGCTCCCTCCAGAGCTGCGCTGCTCCGCTGGAGCCATCCCAGCAACTGATCGGCATCGCAGCCTCGCTGGAAGGCGCCGCTCTGATCCAGCCAGTCCAGGAAACGGGCGCCATTCCCCCCCAGATACACCGGCGTGGGAGTGAGGCGCCGGAGCTTGCCCTCCCGGGCCAGGGCCTTGAGCACCAGGCCCAGGTAGTGATACAGCCCACCGAAGCCCACGGCCATCAGGCTGATGAACTGATTGAGCTGGGGATGATTCTGGGAGCGAATGATCCTCAGGCGATCCGAGAGCGCATCGGATTCGAAGCGAAGGCAGTTATCCAGCCGGCTGTTGAAGTTCCTGTCCTGGCGGATGGCGGCATCGCTGTCGCCCAGCCCCTCCAGGCTGGTGGGGGGAAACAGAAACCGCAGGAACGAAGGCTTGAGCTGGAAGAGAGAGGTGCAGAGATCCCGGCCGGCGAACGGCACCGATACCTGATGCAGCAGCACGTTCTCCTGCCAGATGCTGAAATCGGTGGTTCCGCCACCCACATCCAGGCAGGAGGTATGCACCAGGGGCCTGCTGAGATGGTTGCCGAAGTAGCTCGCGAAAGCCACGGCCTCCGTCTGCAGCCCGCCGCCGCCAACCCTGCCGGCCATCCCCTGCCTGAGGCCGGTCAGGCGGGAGAGATCCGCGCAGAGATCCACCCAGAGGCGCTCGTATTGCCGGGTTTCATTGGGTGAGAACGCACTGGGGTATGAGATTGACCAGGCCACCTCCGCCGCACCGGCGGCGGCGGCATTGGCACTGATCAACAGGGCCAGTTCCTCCAGGAACGGCTTCTGGTACTGAACGTGATCCCACTTGAAGGCGGTGCGGATGCCCGGGCCGTTGAAGGCATTCGGGCTCGGCCACTGCACCCTGGCCTCATGGAAAAGCTGCGGCACCTGGCCGATCTCCTCGGTCCATCCGTACAGATTGATCGCCGTGGAGGTGGGCGGATTGGCCTCCTTCGGGAGGAGCACTTCAGGGATGAAATATTGCGCCAGCATGTTCTGCTGGATCTCCTTCTGGGCCCGGGTCAGGGGGATCAGCCGGGTCTCCAGGGCCTTCTTCACGGGCCCGGCGCGCTCGTCCACGAAGAAGTTGGTGAAGGAGGTGCCGAAATCCAGGCCCACCGTCCAGTTGCCGGAGGGATTGGCGGTGGGTTTCGGGGTGTTGACGGGAATCAGGCCTCTGAACTGACCGCGCTCACTCAGTTTGATCAGATCAGGAAACCGCTCGGAGCGGAAATACTTGACGGCCTGCGCTCCCTCGCGGGCATTGTCCCGTTCGTAATCACCGAATCCGTCCACATTCAGCCCCGTCTCACTGTCCTGGCAGAACAGGAAGTAGTGCCTCCAGCGGGCATCCGGCACGTTCGGCCAGAGGGCCACCACGGGAAGATCATCGTCGATCAGGTTCCGCTCCAGGATCGGAAACGATCGGGACAGGGCATAGGGCTCCAGGCTGCCGGCCATGGGCAGCTGCAGGGTCACCTCGATCTCGCTGCCCCCACCACTCTCCACCAGCCGCAGGGTGGTGAAGCGCTCCAGTTCCTCGCTGCTGAACAGCTCCCGGATCCGGGGCTGCAACGGCAGCAATGGGGAGACGGGTTGTCCGTTGATGACCGGCAGTCCCTCCGTTCGTCGGCGGAGCCACGAGTTCACCAGGGCCTCCGCACCCGGCAGGAGATGCAGTTCGCCCAGGAAGAGATCATCCGGGGTGACCACCTCGATCTCGCCGCCGTACTGGCGCACCAGACGCTCCTTGTCGGTGCCGATGGCTTCGAGGGTGGCCGCCTTGTGGAGCGTGATCTCGCTGGCGGCGATCCCGAGCCGGTTCGCCATCTCCGGATCCAGCAGCACCACGGGCCGTGTCGGACTGGCGGGCAGCGGACGGCGCTTCCGCTCCCCCAGGGCGAGGGTGGCCTGGCTGCTGCCGCCGCTGCCCTGGGCGGGACGCGCGAGCAGGGAGATCGCGATGGGCCGGGTGGGAAGGTTCCCCACCCGGGTGGTGGAGATCATGCCGCTGCCAGCGCTGCGGCCGTTGCCGCCGGCGGCCAGGTCCGCCCGGAAACCGTCGAACACGGAGGCGAGCTGCCCGGCGGTGACCTGGGAGTTGAGATCCTCCGCCTGGAGCAGTCCCTGGCTCACATGGGCCAGCCAGTCCGCCAGGGCCAGGCGCTGGGGACGGCCGAGATAGGGGGTGGGCACGGTGAAGCGGCCGGCCGTCGTCCAGTTCATGCCCTCGATCGGAGCCGGCAGATGCACCGCGGGACAGAGGAGGGTGGAGGGCGAGGTGAAGCCCACCACCACCCGGTTCACCCGCAGGATGTGGACGACGTCCCAGGGATTGGCCCCATCGGCCAGCCTGTAGAGCGTGGCCCCATCCTCCGGAGCCGAACTCCGGAGGCTGCGGGCGAAGGGGCCGACGGCCTCATCCTGCCTGCCGCCGTGGTCGGCCAACGCCACCCGCTCGGCCTCGAGCTTGAGACCGAACATCTCCCACAGCCCTACCGCCGCCAGGCAGCCGAACAGCTCCTCGAGCAGCACCCGGCGGGTGGGATAGCGCGTGTTGAGCACCGCCTGCTCGAACTGCAGGGCCCGGGACCAGGGGGAGGGCAGCGAATTGACCCGGGTGTCGGCCACCTCGTAGACGAGGCTGCGGGCAATCAGTCCCAGCGTCTGCTGATCCCGGGCCTGCCAGACGCCCGACTGGGAGCCCCCACTGAGCGGTGGATGGGTTTTCGGAAACCAGGGGAACTGGACGATGGACTCGGACGGGGACGGGGT
>CAYGQY010000090.1:0-6782 GCA_964352195.1 uncultured bacterium | reverse complement strand
CCCCGGAGGGGGCCGCCGGCGTGCGGCGGGGGAGCGTGCCCCTCCAGGGCGGAGGCCAGGGCGGTGGCGGCCCCGGCGGCGGCGGGATCCCGACCCGCGAGGGCCGCCAGAGACCCCGGGGAGGGCGCGAGGCCGGCAGCAGCCTCCGGAACCTCGGCCGCCTCCCGGGCCAGGGCCAGTTCCAGGGCCGTGGACAGCAGCAGGCCCTGGGGGTCAGCGGCATCGAGGGGTTCGAGCTCGAGTCGGCTGTGGATCAGGGCGCCGTCGTCGTGCCGGGGACTGCGCAGCTCCAGCTGCAGAGCCAGGGTCTCGCCCTGCCACCAGCGTTGCGGCAGGGGCCAGCGGCAGGCGGTGTCGAAGAGGTCGCCGCGGTGCACGACGCGACCATCCACCGAAAGCGTGGCGGATTCAGCCCACCAGCGGAGCACCAGCCGGGCGCGGGCGGCCGGCAGCCCCCGCCACGGCAGCGGGCAGGGGATCTCCAGGACCAGGCGCCGCACTCGCCCCCCCCGGGGCCAGACGATCAGTCCCCGGGCCTGCCAGTCGGGGCGGTGGTGCCGCGCCCAGGGATCCGCCAGGGCACTTGGGGCGCTGGCCTCACGGCCGTCGACACGCCAGAGGGGATGGAGATCCAGCTGGGAACGTGATCGAAACGTTTCAATCCAGGGGCGAAGCTGAGCCTCCAGGCGCTTCGGCATCCTTCCAGGCCAACGGTGACCCATAGGATGATGCGGCTGCCGCAGGGTCGTCACGGGGCCCACCTGGCGCCTGTCACCCCCTGTCACCCGCCGGACGGACCATGCTCGCCCTCAAGATCTCGGTTTACTCGGTCGTCTTCTTCTTCATCGGGATCTTCGTGTTCGGCTTCCTGGCCAGCGATCCCAGCCGCACCCCCAGCCGCAAGGACCTCGAAGACTGAGGTCCCGCCCCCGGGCCGACCCGGAAGTCTGCCGAGGGGGCCACTGCAATCCCTGCCCGCTCCGGCCGACAGGTCCTCGCTGACGTGGCAGGATCGGCCGCGGTTCAGGAGCCCGGGTGCCCTCAGCAACGTCAACCAGCTGGGTGATCGGTCTTCTGGGAGCCGCTTCTCTCGCGCTTGCTCCCCCCGCCGGGGCCGAGAGTGATCCGGCGGGGGATCTCCCCTGGCCGGAGCCGGCGACCCAAGCACCCGGCCCGGACACGGCAGCTCAACCTGGGCAGGGATCGCGATCTGAATCGGGATCGGGATCCGAGTCCACGGGGAACGCTCCTGGGTTCTCCGACGCGGAGAGTCCCACCGGGGCTGAAACACCGGTGGAGCCGGTCCAGATCCAGGAGGCCGAGGCGATCCCAGGGCCGGCGGCGGATCCCGACGACGCGAGCGCACCCGGCCCGGAGCGTCCGGAGCCGGGAGGCACCGTCAATGCCGGTCAGCCCCCACCCCAGGAACTCGACATCCGGGCCGACCAGCAGGGGTTCGATCTGGTGATCAACCGCTTCGTCGCCACCGGCAACGCCACCGCCGAGCTGGCCGGGGGCCGGCTGATGGCGGATCGGATCGAGTACGACACCGTGACCCGCACCCTCTACGCCAGCGGCAGCGTCCGGTTTCTGAGGGGCAACCAGTACCTGCAGGCCAGCCGGCTGCGCTACAGCCTGATCGAGGAGGAAGGGGAACTGGAGGACGTCTACGGCGTTCTCGATCTGCAAACCAGCCTGCAGGATCTCGACCTGGAGCAGCCTGCGGCCACACCGCTGCCGGCTCCCGAGCCCATCGCCTGTCCGACCGAGCTTCCCCCGGTGCCCGACTGGCACCCCCACCCCTGGTCGGCCACGCTCTGGGGCGGACAGATGTTCGATTCCGACTTCGGCGACACCTTCACTGGACGGGGTGTGTTCCGGCCCGAGTACGTGCTCGGGGCCGGGCTGCAGCGCCGCTTGCTGAAGGCGGGCCCGTTCGCCCTCGAACTCGACTTCAACGTGCTTGGTCACCAGGCCGCCCGGCAGAGGGGGGGCAGATTCACCTCCGGTCCGTTCTCGGCCCGGGAGGTGGCCGGCCTTGAAACGGCCGCCCAGAGCTTCGCGGAATTCACCGGAGGGATCGGCATCCGGGCCTGGCTGCAGCCCTGGCTGAGCGTCGGGTTCGTGCAGGGGGTCAGCGTGCTGACCAACATCAGCAACTACGAGGACACCTACCGGGAGCGATCGGCACGGCTGCTCAACTACCTGGGTGTGGAGGTGGAGGGGTCCTTCTCCCCGCAGTGGTCGATGGTGGGACGCATTCACCACCGTTCCGGCGCCTTCGGGCTCTACAACGGGGTGCGCGAGGGAAGCAACGCCTACCTGGTCGGGCTGCGCTATCGCTTCGGCTCCGATGCTCTGGCCAGGGTCCCCGCCCAGGCGGCCATGCGTCCGCCCCAGGGCTGCCCCAACCGGGGGGAGGAGCCCCCCGACCGGCCCCGCTCCCTGCCCGAGGCCCTCGAGCAGGTGGCCATGGGTGGGCTGGCGGAGCCGGAGGAGCCCTCCCAGGCCAGCGGTGCCGTGACCGCGGCCCCAGCCCCTGCGCCGCCACCGGCCCGCAACTTCCGGCAGCTGCGCGAGCAGGAGCGGGCCCGCCTGGAGGTGATCCGCACAATCGACCAGCGCATCAGCGATGTGCGGGCCCGCGAGGGTCTGCAACTCCAACGCAGCCGCGGGGGGGTGGGCAACAACGACCGCAGCGACGACAACGATTTCGGCGAGATCACCCCTCCCCAGGTCGAGCGGATCCGCTCGGGGCAGGGAGCCCAGGCCGTGACGGGCAGCCTCACCCACATGCGCTACCAGGCGCCGCGGATCGTGATCAGTGCCACCGGCTGGCGGGCCGACCGGGCCAGTTTCACCAACGATCCGTTCACCCCGGCCCAGAGCTGGATGGACGCCGATGACGTGACGGTGAACCAGGAGGAGAACGGCGACATCGTGATCCAGTCGCGGCGCAATCGTCTCTGGCTGGAGGATCGCCTGCCGATCCCCGTGACCACCAGCACCCGGATCCAGAAGCAGCAGGAAGTGGAGAACCGCTGGGTGCTGGGATCCGACCAGGAGGACCGCGACGGTTTCTTCATCGGACGCCAGCTCAGACCGATCGGAATCGGCCAGAAGGGCATCCTCCAACTCCAGCCCCAGTTCCTGCTGGAGCGGTCCCTGCAGGGGACCACCGACAGCTACCCCCTGCCGGGTGAATCAGCGGGTGGGCCTGGACGCACCCAGGACAACCAGCTCGGAGACCTGTTCGGCCTGGAGGCCCAGCTGAAGACCCCCCTGCTGGGCTGGGATGCCGATTTCAACCTGGACATCTCCACCTTCAACCCCCGCAACATCGCCAACGGCACCCGCAGCTGGGCCGATCTGGAACGGTCCGTGCGTCTGCCTCTGGTGGGTGAGGTGGTGGCGCGGGTGTTCGGCGCCTACCGCTTCCGCATCTGGAACGGCACCCTCGGTGAGCAGGATGTCTACTCGGCCTACGGCACGTCCCTGGAACAACGCGGCACCCTGCCGCCGCTGGGATCGATCAGCAACAATTACTTCTGGAGGGTCGGTGTCGGCAATTTCCAGAGCAACGAGTTCGTGCGCGGCAACCTGGAATCCGACAACTTCGCCCAGCTCTGGAGGGCGAACGGCTTCGGCTCCCTCACCAGCCGGCTGCCGCTCTGGCGGGGAGAGGCCCTGCCAGCCACCCCGGAAGCGGGGTTGCGGTACACCCCCGAGCCGGTCGTACCAGGGTTCGGCCTGCTCTCGAACATGTCCCTGGGGCTGGCCTACTTCGGCGACGGCAGCAACCAGAACACACTCTCCTTCTCGGCGGGAGCCCAGCTCACCCTGGGGCATTTCAGCAAACCGTTCCTGGACTTCACCCAGCTCTCCATCACCGGTGGGGTGACCGCCCGGCAGGGATTGAGCCCCTTCGCCTTCGACCGGGCGGTGGATCTGGGCACGATCGGCATCGGCCTGACCCAGCAGCTGGCCGGCCCCCTGGTGTTCAACGGCGGCATCGGCCTCAACGTGGATCCGGCCTCGGAGAACTTCGGGGAATCCACCGGGTCCTTCCTGGAACTGCGCTGGCAGCGCCGCTCCTACGCCCTCAGCGTGTTCTACAGCCCGTTCGAGGGCATCGGCGGCGTGCGGCTTCGCTTGAACGACTTCGGCTTCGGCGGTACCGGTGTGCCCTTTGTGCCCTATCAACCCAATGGGCCCGCCCAGCTGGAGAACCGCCTGTTCTGAGCTCAGCGGGCACCGAACGCCTGGAGGTACGGCAGCCGGGCCGCCGTTTCGCACAGGTCCCGCTCCCGTGCCAGCAGCTGAGCGGTGGCGTCCCACTGGCCGCTCAACAGCATCTGCAGCGTGCCGGCGGTCGTCTCCACGGCCCAGTGTTGATCGCCACGCACCAGGCCGAGCGGATCGAGCCCGAGATGGAACGGGGTGGCGGGATCGGACTCCGCCTCGGCCTGCAGGGCGAGCATGGGCCCATGCTCCAGGGTGACGCAGGGAAGTCCCAGGGCCAGACAGTTGCCGAGGAAGATCTCCGCAAAGCTCTCACCGACCACGGCGCGGATGCCCCAGCGCATCAGGGCCTGGGGCGCATGTTCCCGGCTGGAGCCGCAGCCGAAGTTGCGGTTCACCAGCAGGATCGAGGCACGGCGACGGGCGGGCTGATCGAAGGGATGATCCCCCTGGCGCTCCAGGCGGTCGTCGGCGAAGACCTGCTCACCGAGACCCTCGAAGCTGACGCACTTGAGGAAGCGGGCCGGGATGATCCGGTCGGTGTCGATGTCGTCGCCGGCGACCACGACGGCGGTGCCCAGCACCGACCGGATCGGACCGGAGGGGAACGGCGCCTGGGGGAAGGTCACGGGGTCAGGCATGGGAGATCGCCACGGCGGGGGTCTGCACGGCAGGCGGGAGCAGTTCGCGCACGTCGGCCACCCGCCCGCTGATGGCGGCCGCGGCCACCATCGCCGGGCTCATCAGCAGGGTGCGACCGGTGGCTGAACCCTGGCGGCCCTTGAAATTGCGGTTGCTGGAGCTGGCGCTGAGCTGGCTCCCCTCCAGCCGGTCGGGATTCATGGCCAGGCACATCGAGCAGCCGGGCTCCCGCCACTCGAAGCCGGCCGCCCGGAACACGGCGTCGAGGCCTTCCGCCTCGGCCGCCCGCGCCACCCGCTCCGATCCCGGCACCACGAACGCCTGGACGCCCCCGGCCACCCGCCGGCCCTTCGCCACCGCCGCGGCCGCCCTCAGGTCACTGAGCCGGCCATTGGTACAGCTGCCGATGAAGCAGACATCCACCGGCAGGCCAGCGATCGCCTCCCCGGGGGTGAGCTGCATGTAGCGGTAGGCCTCCTCGGCGATCGGTCGTTCGTCGGCCGCCAGCTGATCGGGGGTGGGGACCGCCTCGTCGACGCCGATGCCCTGGCCGGGGGTGATGCCCCAGGTGACCGTGGGACTGATGCGGGCCGCGTCGAAATGCACCTCATCATCGAAAACGGCCTGGGGCCCGCTGGCCAGATCACTCCACCAGGCCACGGCCCGCTCCCAGGCCTCACCGGCGGGGGCGCAGGGGCGACCCTTCAGGTAGGCGAAGGTGGTGGCGTCGGGGTTGACGTAGCCGCAGCGGGCGCCCCCCTCGATGGCCATGTTGCAGAGGGTCATGCGCTCCTCCATCGAGAGGGCCTCGATGCAGGGGCCGGCGAATTCGTAGGCGAACCCCACCCCGCCCTTGACCCCGAGCCGGCGGATCACGTGGAGGATCAGATCCTTGGCATAGACCCCCGGCTGCAGGCGGCCCTCGACCCAGATGCGCCGCACCCGCAGCTTGTTCATCGACAGGCTCTGGCTGGCCAGAACATCGCGCACCTGGCTGGTGCCGATGCCGAAGGCGATGGCGCCGAAGGCGCCGTGGGTGGAGGTGTGGGAGTCCCCACAGGCCACGGTCATACCCGGCTGGGTGAGGCCGAGCTCGGGGGCGATCACGTGCACGATCCCCTGGCTGCCACTTCCGAGGCCGTGCAGGGTGAGCGCGTGCTCGGCGCAGTTGCGCTCCAGCGTGGTGAGCATGGCCTCAGCCAGGGGGTCGGCGAAGGGCCTGGCCTGGGAGGTGGTGGGAACGATGTGATCGACCGTGGCGACGGTGCGCTCGGGGTGGCGCACCGTGAGGCCGAGATCCCGCAGGGCCGCGAACGCCTGGGGGCTGGTCACCTCATGGATCAGGTGCAGACCGATGAACAGCTGGGTGGACCCCCCAGGCAGATCGGCCACCCGATGCAGATCCCAGACCTTGTCGTACAGCGTGCCGGCGCTCACCGCTCTCCTCTGACCTGTCCAGAAGAACCCTAAAACCGAGGGTGACCGATGGGGCGCTCAATCCCCCAGCCGCAGCCGCAGACGGTCCAGAGCCTCCCCCACGGTGAGCAGCTGGATCCAGCCGCGGCCCCGGCGGCCGCCGAACCGCACCCCCTCGCTGCGGCACCCATCAGGCCCCGCCACCGCGATGTGGACCAGCCCCACCGGCTTGGCCTCACTGCCGCCGCCGGGTCCGGCGATGCCCGTGACCGCGATGGCCCAGTCACTGCCAAGGCGCCGGCGCGCGCCGGTGGCCATGGCGATGGCCACCGGATCACTCACCGCCCCATGGGTCTCCAGCAGGTCGTCCGGCACACCGAGCTGCTCGCGCTTGATCCGGTTGGCGTAGGCGATCCCCCCCCCGAGCAGCCCCTACGCCGCCCCCGGAACGGCCGCCAGCGCCGCGCCGCTCCCCCCTCCAG
>CAYGQY010000089.1:0-6793 GCA_964352195.1 uncultured bacterium | reverse complement strand
CCCTGATTCGCGACCCCGACACCGGACAGCAACAGTTCGCCCGGGTCAAGGTGCCCCAGAAAACGCTGCCACGGTTCGTGGAGATTCCCACCGAGCTCTGCAGCCGCAAGCCCGCGCCGGTCTACACCGCCGTGCCGCTTGAGCAGGTGCTGGCCTTCAACCTCGAGCTCCTCTTCCCGGGCATGACGATCGAGGGGCACTACTTCTTCCGCGTCACCCGCGACGCCGACCTGGAACTGCGGGACCTGGAGGCTGACGACCTGATGGAGGCCCTGCAGGAGGGCCTGCGCAAACGCCGTCGGGGCGGTGAGGTGGTGCGGCTCGAGGTCGCCGATGAGATGCCCGAGGAGGTGGTGGACCTGCTGATGGAGGGCACCGACGTGGATCCGGCCGACCTCTACCGGATCAATGGACCCCTTGGCCTCGACGACCTGATGCGCCTGCTGGCCATTCCGCTGCCCACGCTCAAGGACAAGCCCCACCAGGGCCGGACAGCCTCCTCCCTGGCGCGGGCCCAGAAGAGCCGTCTCGGCGACGGCTCGATCAAGGGGGAGGAGTTCGAGAGCGTCTTCGCGGCGATCCGTCGCGGTGATGTGCTGCTCCATCACCCCTATGACCTGTTCGCCACCTCCGTGGAGGAATTCATCAGCCAGGCCGCCGACGATCCATCGGTGCTGGCCATCAAGATGACCCTCTACCGCACCTCCAAGGACTCCCCGATCATTGCGGCGCTGATCCGGGCGGCCGAGAACGGCAAGCAGGTGATGGCCCTGGTGGAACTCAAGGCCCGCTTCGATGAGGACAACAACATCCAGTGGGCCCGCCAGCTGGAGCATTCCGGTGTGCATGTCGTCTATGGAGTGCTCGGCCTCAAGACCCACACCAAGATCATGCTGGTGGTGCGCAAGGAGAAGGAGCGGCTGCGCAGCTACGTCCACATCGGCACCGGGAACTACAACTCGAAGACCTCGAGCCTCTACACCGACATCGGCCTGCTCTCATCCCGGCCCGAGCTGGGTCAGGATCTGGTGGAGCTGTTCAACTACCTCACCGGTTTCTCCAAGCAGCAGAGTTTCCGCCGGCTGCTGGTGGCCCCCGTGACCCTGCGCAAGGGCATGGAGGCGCTGATCCGTCGTGAGATTGATCATGCCCGCGGGGGTCGTGGCGGGCGCATCCGGGCGAAGATGAATGCCCTGGTGGATCCGGCGATCATCGCCCTGCTCTACGAGGCATCCCAGGCCGGTGTGATGATCGAGCTGATCATCCGCGGCATGTGCTGTCTCCGTCCCGGTCTGGAGGGGGTCAGCGAGAACATCCGGGTGATCAGCATCATCGGCCGCTTTCTGGAGCACTCCCGTCTGTTCTGGTTCGGCAACGGTGGTGACCAGGAGATGTATTTCGGTAGTGCCGACTGGATGCCCCGCAACCTGGATCGTCGGGTTGAGGCGGTGGCGCCGGTGGAGGATCCACATCTGCGCGCCCAGTTGGAGCGGTTGCTCGACACCTATTTCGAGGACAATTCCGCTGCCTGGGACATGAACGGCGACGGCAGTTTCATCCCTCGGAAACCGGATGGGGAGATCCGTTGTGCCCAGCTTGATCTCATCCGCAGCTGGCGCACCGGGTTGGACATCGCCAGGTCCTGACCGGCGCCGCCGCCATGCTCACCTGGATCCAGTGTTGTCGGCTACCAAAGGATCGCCAAGCGCATCATGCATAACTCAATGAAGAAATTTCAGTGACGCATCGGCGGAAATTCTTCGCATTGATACCGCTGCTCAAGCCCCAACCCTGCTATGTTCCGGCCACAACTCAATGGGAGCCTGGGGTGATGGGGACACCTCTGCGATCCACTCCCGCCACGGGGAAGGCGCCATCCGGTGCCAGGCCCAAAGCGCGGGTGGTGCAGTCGAAGACCGGGGGAGGTCGGCTCAGCGCCGATTCCATCGGCTGGTACCTTGGCAACATCGGGCGTGTGCCTCTGCTCACGGCGGCCGAGGAAATTGAACTGGCTCACCATGTGCAGGCGATGAAACGTCTGCACGAGCTGCCGGAACCTGGCCTCACTCCTCGCCAGCGCCATCAGATCCGCATGGGCGTGCGGGCTCGTGATCGGATGATGGCCGCCAATCTCCGGCTCGTGGTCAGTGTCGCGAAAAAGTATCAGAATCAGGGCCTTGAATTACTCGATCTGGTCCAGGAAGGCGCGATCGGGCTCGAGCGAGCCGTCGACAAGTTCGATCCGGCCATGGGGTATAAATTCTCCACCTACGCCTACTGGTGGATCCGCCAGGGGATGACGCGGGCGATCGATAACAGCGCCCGGACCATTCGCCTGCCGATCCATGTGAGCGAGAAGCTCTCGAAGATGCGGCGCATCACCCGCGAGCTCTCTCACCGCTTCGGTCGCCAGCCCAATCGCCTGGAACTGGCCCATGCCATGGGCATGGAGACCCGTGATCTGGAGGATCTCATTTCCCAGAGCGCTCCCTGTGCCTCCCTTGATGCCCATGCCCGCGGGGAGGAGGATCGCAGCACGCTCGGTGAGCTGATCGCCGACCCGGCCAGCGCCGAGCCGATGGACCACATGGATCGCTCGATCCAGAAGGAGCACCTCGGGGCCTGGCTCTCCCAGCTCAATGAGCGGGAGCAGGAGATTCTCAAGCTCCGGTTCGGCCTGGAGGGTCAGGAGCCCCTCACCCTGGCCGAGATCGGCCGCCAGATCAATGTCTCCCGGGAGCGGGTGCGGCAGCTGGAGGCCAAGGCCATCATGAAGCTGCGGCTGATGAGCAATCTGCAGCAGGCCGCCTGAGCCGCCGCCGGGGCTGGCCGACCTGGCAGGCTGAGCCGGTTCGAGGATCCCTGGCCGGATGCAGTCGTGGCTGGATAGCGCCCCAGAGCCCGGCGGGTTGGCGGCTCAGGGGCTGGGGGTCCTGCTCGTGGTGCTCTGGCTGTCCCTGGTGGTGGGTCTGGCGCTGTTGCTGCGCCGGCGCTGGCCCCTGCAGCCGGAATGGAGCCGCAAGCTGGTGCACATCGGCACGGGTCCCGTCGCCCTGATCGCCTGGGCCTGTCAGCTGGACCGGGTCATCGCCCTGCCCGCTGCCGGCCTGGTGACGCTTCTCACGGCCCTCAACCATCGCTATCGGCTGCTGCCGGCCATCGAGGACGTGGGTCGCGACAGCTACGGCACCGTGGCCTACGGGGGGGCGATCACGGTGCTGCTGGCGCTGTTCTGGCCGGGCCAGCCCGCCGCCGTGGCGGCTGGGGTGCTGGTGATGGCCTGCGGCGACGGGCTGGCCGGTCTGCTGGGACCCCTGATCCCGTCCCCGCAGTGGCAGGTCTGGGGCCAGCGCAAGTCCGTGGCGGGCACCCTGGCCATGGCCGCTGGCTCCCTGGCGGTGTTGCTGCTGCTGCGGCTGGCCCCCGGGGAGTCCCCCCCGCTGGCCGCCCTGGCGCTGATCGGCGCGGTGGCGGTGCTGCTCGAGCAGTGCGCCGTGCTCGGTCTCGACAACCTCAGTGTTCCGGTGGCCACCGGTCTGCTCTGGAACTGGCTGAGTGGTGCCGGCTGACGACCTCCCCGCCGAGAGGGGTCCCTGAGCTTGAGCCCCTGGCCGGTCCGAAGGTCGTTCAGGCCCGCAGCATGCCTTCACAGCGCCGCTGCCAGTCGGCCCGTGTGCCCAGGGCGGCGACCATCAGGCGATCGGCCGGCTCCTCCTTGAGCCGCCGCTGCCACTGGCGGATCACCTCGGCCCGCTCCATCCAGACCTGCAGCACCGTGCTCTCGATGCCGTCGGCATCCCAGCCCCTCCGGCGCGCTGAGGCCTGGGCCCAGTGGAGCAGATCATCAAGCTGAAAAGGACGGAATCCGGCAAAGACGGGGCCGCTGGCGGCGGCGGCTTCGCCACTCTGCTCGATGTAGAACATCTGCAGCGGCTCGGAAAGCCCGCAGAACTGAAGGAGATAGGACAACTTCAGCACCTCCTGGAACGACGTGGGTGCAAACTAGAGAAGCCCTGGCAAGACAACGTTCAGACAGAACAGTTTGTAGCGCTCGGTATCATTGAATGGACTGGAATTCCCCTGGCACTCGGTTGATGGGAGTGCCAAATGAAGCCCCATGCGAGTGTCCCGGGGGGCAGCCTGGGCCACCGGGATTCGCTCAGACTGGCAGGGCCGCCCGTGCCCCGCTGGCGGATTGGCCGGGATCCCCCGTCGAGGCCATCGCCGCCGCCACCGACTCGGCCAGCCGTTCGAGCAGCCCCCGGGTGGTGGCCAGATCGATGCAGGCGTCCGTGATGCTCTGGCCGTAGGTGAGGGTGGTGAGATCGGTGGGGATCTTCTGATGGCCCGCCACCAGGTGGCTCTCGACCATCACGCCCATCACATGGCGGGAGCCACCCCGCAGCTGGGTCGCCACCGCTTCGAGCACCTCCCCCTGGCGGCGGTAATCCTTGTTGGAGTTCCCGTGGCTGCAGTCGACCATCAGGCGGGGGGGCAGCCCTTCGGCCACCAGGCTGGCCGCGGCCGCCTCGATCGCTTCGGGGTGGTAGTTGCTTCCCTGTTTGCCCCCCCGCAGCACCAGGTGGCCATCCGGATTGCCGGTGGTGGAAACGATCGCGGCATGGCCGAGCCGGCTGATGCCCAGAAAATGGTGGGGGCGGGATGCCGCCTGCATGGCGTGAATGGCGGTGGCGGTGCTGCCGTCGGTGCCGTTCTTGAAGCCGATCGGCATCGACAGGCCCGAGGCCATCTCCCGGTGAGTCTGGCTTTCAGTGGTGCGGGCACCGATGGCCGTCCAGCTGATCAGGTCGGCGATGTACTGGGGCACCACCGGGTCGAGCAGTTCAGTGGCGGCCGGCAGCCCCATCTCGGCGAGATGGACCAGCAGACCCCGCGCCAGTCGCAGGCCGGTGTTGATGTCGTAGCTGCCGTCCAGGTGCGGGTCGTTGATCAGGCCCTTCCAGCCCACCGTGGTGCGGGGCTTCTCGAAGTAGACCCGCATCACCACCTCCAACTGGTCCTGATGGCGGCGGCGCACCTCGGCGATGGCGTCGGCGTAGGCCCGGGCGGCCTCCACGTCGTGCACGGAGCAGGGGCCCACGATCACCAGCAGGCGCGAATCCCGGCGGTGCAGGATGTCCTGGATCCGCTGGCGCGCCTGCAGCACCGTGCCGGCGGCCCGCTCCGTCAGGGGAAGCTCATGATGGAGCACCTCGGGTGCCACCAGCGGCCGGGTCTCTACCACATGGAGGTCGGAGGTGGCGTTCATGCCGGACACGGCCCCGTCGCGCAAGCTGACCATCCACCCTAAGGACTCATCCGTTGGGGACCCGGGGGGAGGCCCGGCCGAAGTCTTTGGCAGCGACGGTGACCACCGATTCGCCCCCCTGGCGACGAGAATGGACACCGATGCCAGTGACAGCCATGGTCGGCGCTCCCCCCTCCAGCCCGGAAGCCGCACCAGGATTCGGCCCGGGCTCCAGCTACCGCCAGGAGGCGGCGGTCCGGGAGGCCATGGGGGTCCCCCCCCTGCCGCTGACGGCCACCCAGGCCCAGGCGCTCACTGCCCTGCTGGAGCAGCCGCCGGCTGGGGAGGTCTCTTTCCTGCTCGATCTGCTCAGCGAACGCATCCCGCCGGGCGTCGATGAGGCCGCCTACGTCAAGGCGGGCTGGCTGAGCGCCCTGGCCCGGGGCGAGCTGGCCAGCCCCCTGGTGGATCCGATCGAGGCCACCCGCCTGCTGGCCACCATGATCGGTGGCTACAACGTCGGCGCCCTGATCGCCCTGCTGGGCCACGCCGACGCCGCCATCGCCGCCGAGGCGGCCACGGGCCTGAGCCGCACCCTGCTCGTCTACGACGCCTTCCACGACGTACTGGAGCTGGCCGCCGACAACCCCTGGGCGAAGCAGGTGGTGGAGTCCTGGGCCGCCGCCGAGTGGTTCACCGCCCGGCCGGGCCTGAGCGAGGCGATCACCGTCACGGTGTTCAAGGGGGAGGGCGAGACCAACCCCGACGACCTCTCCCCCGCCACCCACGCCACCACCCGCCCCGACATCCCCCTGCACGCCATGGCGATGCTGGAAACCCGGATGCCGGGCGGCCTGGAGCTGATCGAGCAGCTCAAGGCCAAGGGCCACCCGGTGGCCTACGTGGGCGATGTGGTGGGCACCGGCAGCTCCCGCAAGTCGGCGATCAACTCGGTGCTCTGGCACACCGGAACCGACATCCCCCACGTGCCCAACAAACGGGGCGGCGGCGTGATCCTGGGGGGCAAGATCGCGCCGATCTTCTTCAACACCGCCGAAGATTCCGGCGCCCTGCCGATCGAGTGCGATGTCTCGGCGCTGAACTCCGGTGATGTGATCACGATCAGGCCCTTCGCCGGCACGATCGAGCGGGCCGCGGGCGAACCGGACGCCGGCGAGGTGGTGGCCCGCTTCGAGCTCAAACCCAGCACGATCGCCGATGAGGTGCGCGCCGGCGGTCGCATCCCCCTGCTGATCGGCCGCTCCTTGACGGACAAAGTGCGCACCCAGCTGGGCCTGCCGCCCTCGGAGCTGTTCATCCGGCCGGCCGCACCGGCGGAAACCGGCCAGGGCTTCACCCTGGCCCAGAAGATGGTGGGCCAGGCCTGCGGCCTGCCGGGCGTGCGCCCCGGCACCAGCTGCGAGCCGCTGATGACCACCGTGGGCTCCCAGGACACCACAGGGCCGATGACCCGCGACGAGATGAAGGAGCTGGCCTGCCTGGGCTTCTCCGCTGATCTGGTGCTGCAGAGCTTCTGCCACACCG
>CAYGQY010000088.1:0-6861 GCA_964352195.1 uncultured bacterium | reverse complement strand
CCGCCCGATCCCACCACCAGCACCCTTGCGGGCACCCCCGGAGCAACGGGATCGGGCGGGCGTGAGAACGCCCTGGCCTGGGCCTTGCTCCGCTGCCGGGGGGTGGAGCGGGTCTGGGTGGCCCCCGGCAACGGCGGCACCGCGGCGCTGGCGGGCTGTGAACCCCTGGCGATCGCCGAAAGCGACCCGGCGGGCCTGCTGGAGGCCTGCCGGGAGCGAGCCGTCCAGCTGGTGGTGGTGGGTCCCGAAGGCCCCCTGGCCGCAGGCCTGGCCGACCGGCTTCGTGCCGGGGGTGTGGCGGTGTTCGGACCCGGGGCCGACGGCGCCCGGCTGGAGTCCAGCAAGCGCTGGGCCAAGGAGGTGATGCGGGAGGCCGGCATTCCCACGGCCGGCCACTGGGCCGCCTCCAGCCTCGAGGAGGCGCTCGCCGTGCTGGAGCGGAATCCGCGGCCGCTGGTTGTCAAGGCCGACGGCCTGGCCGCCGGAAAGGGTGTGACGGTGGCTGAGAGCACCGAGGAGACACGGGTGGCGATCGAGGCGGTGTTCGCGGGCCGCTTCGGCAGCGCCGGCGAGGCGCTGGTGCTGGAAGAACGTCTGAGCGGACCGGAGGTCTCCGTCTTCGCCCTCACGGATGGCCACGCCCTGGTGTTGCTTCCCCCCGCCCAGGACCACAAACGGATCGGCGAGGGCGACACCGGACCGAACACCGGTGGCATGGGGGCCTACGCCCCGGCCCCCCTGCTGGATGCCGACGCCCTTGAGCGGGTGCGTCGGGAGGTGCTTGAGCCCACCCTGGCGGCCCTGCGCCGCCGGGACATCGACTACCGCGGTGTGATCTACGCCGGCCTGATGCTCACGGCCTCGGGGCCGCAGGTCATCGAGTTCAACTGCCGCTTCGGGGATCCTGAGTGCCAGACCCTGATGCCGTTGCTGGGCGATGAGCTGGCCGAGGTTCTGATGGCCTGCGCCACCGGCCGGCTGGCCGAGGCTCCCGCGCTCAGCATCGCGTCGGGCTGCAGCGCCTGTGTGGTGGCGGCGGCAGCCGGCTATCCCGGTGAGGTGCGCCGGGGCGATGCGATTCACCAGACGCTCGAGCCCTCGCCGGAACGGCAGCTCTTCCACGCCGGCAGTCGGCTGGGCGCCGATGGGGTCTGCGTCACCTCCGGTGGACGGGTGCTGGCGGTGGTGGCCCAGGCTGCCGATTTCGACACCGCCTTCGCAGCGGCCTACGAGGGCCTGGAGCGCGTGGGCTTCGAGGGGATCCAGTTCCGACGGGATATCGGGCACCAGGTCCGCCGTGCCTAGGCTGGCGATCACTCGAGGGTTCCGCGACTGACCGCTGCCCCGCCCACTCCCGGCACTGATCCCCCCTCCGGCGGTGCGCCCGTTGCGCCTGCCCCGATTCCGGCGAGCACTCCGGACTCCTGGTGGCGAACACTGGCCCTGTGGTGGGCTGAGTTCAGCCTGCAGACCAAGCTCCTGGCGGTCGCCACCCTGGTGGTGAGCCTGATGATGACGGGCATCACCTTCTTCGCCCTCAACGGCATCCAGACGGATGCCCGCATGAGCGACACCCGCTTCGCCCGCGACCTGGGGCTGCTGCTCTCGGCGAATGTGACGCCCCTGGTGGCCGAAGGGAACGACCGGGAGCTGGCGGCGGTGGCCGAGCGGTTCTGGCGATCCAGCCGCAGCCTGCGGTACATCTTTTTTGCGGATCCCGAGGGGATCATCTACCTGGGAATCCCGATCAGCGGCACCAGCGGCGGCAGCGAACTGCTGCTCAGCCGCCGGCTGGAGTTGCCTCCCGATCTGCAGCGACGCCCCCAGAATCCCCTGATCCGCCAGCACCTCAGCCCCGACGGGCAGGTGACTGACGTGTTCGTACCGATGGTCAGCGAGGGCCGCTACCTCGGCGTGCTGGCCCTGGGCATCAACCCCAACGAGGCGGTGCTGGCCAGTGCGGCCCTCACCCGCGAGGTGACGGTGGCCGTGTTCATTTCGATCTGGGTGCTGGTGATTCTCGGCGCCGTCTTCAACGCGCTCACGATCACCCGCCCGGTCAAGGAACTGCTGCGCGGGGTCCGGGCGATCGCCGGCGGCGATTTCGATGCGCGAATCGCCCTGCCGGTGGGAGGTGAACTGGGGGAACTGCTCAATGGTTTCAACGACATGGCCTCCCAGCTCGAGGCCTACGACGCGGCCAACATCGAAGAGCTCACTGCCGCCCAGGTCAAACAGCAGACCCTGATCGCGACCATGGCCGATGGTGCTGCCCTGCTGGATGAGGCGGGTTGCATCGTGCTGGTGAACCCCACGGCCCGCCGTCTGTTCCGCTGGGAGGGCCGCAATCTCGAAGGCACGGATCTGGGCCGCGAGCTGCCCGAGCCCCTAGCGATGGAGCTGCAGACCCCGCTCGACGCCCTGCTCATCGGCGCCCGCGACAGTGCCGATGTGCGCTGCAGTTTCGGTGAGCCGCCCCGCACCCTGCGCATCGTGCTGCAGGCCGTCAAGGATGTCAGCGGCGAGAGCCTCAAGGGCATTGCCATGACCATCCAGGACCTGACCCGGGAAGTCGAGCTCAATGCGGCCCAGAGCCGCTTCATCAGCAACGTCTCCCACGAGCTGCGCACCCCCCTGTTCAACATCAAGAGCTACGTGGAGACCCTCCATGACCTGCGGGACCAGCTCAGCGAGGAGGAGACCCAGGAGTTTCTGGCCATTGCCAACGACGAGACCGATCGACTCACCCGGCTGGTCAACGACGTGCTGGACCTTTCCCGGCTGGAGTCGGATCGCACCTGGACGCTCGATCCGATGGAGCTGCGGCCCGCCATGGAGCAGACCCTGCGCAATTACCGGCTCAACGCCGATGAGCGGGGAGTGGAGCTTGAGCTGGACCTGGATGATCCCCTGCCGCGGGTGCGGGGCAACTGGGATCTGCTGCTGCAGGTGCTCGACAACCTGGTGGGCAACGCGCTCAAGTTCACCCCCAGCGGCGGGCGTCTCCGGCTGAGGGCCTATCCCTGGCCGGATTCCTGCCACCTCGATCCCAGCACCGCCCCCGATGGCCGTGCCCCCAGTTGCGAGCTCTCGTCCCCATTGCCGAGGCTCCGGCTGGAGATCGCCGACACCGGATCGGGCATCTCCCGGGAGGATCAGGCCCGGATCTTCGAGCGCTTCTACCGGGTGGAAAACGCCGTCCATACCGAGGTGGGCACCGGTCTGGGGCTCTCGATCGTCAAGGGGATCCTCGAGAAGCATGGCACCCGGGTGCAGATGGTGAGCGAGCCTGGGGTGGGCACCACCTTCTGGTTCGATCTGCCGCTGGAATGTGCTGATCGTGATGAGCTGCTGGTCAGTGGATCGCGCCAGCAGAGCCAGGGCATGGGCCGGCCGGAGGACTCAGAACGCCTCGTCGCTGGATATGCCGCGGGCGATGCGTGAGAGCTCACTGCGTTCATCGCTGGTGATGCGGTGGGGCACGCCGCTGATAATGCGCTCGAAATTGGAAAATGAATCCTTGATCTCCGGCCCATGTCCCGTGATCATGAACTCCCGAATGCCTTTGTCATGCCAGGACCCGCGCATCTTGAACACATTGATGGCCCGGGCCATTTCCCCTCTGATTTCAACGTATTGAAGCAGCAGGATCGTGTCGGTGATCGTGGAGATATGGGAGTCAGTGATAGAGTGACTGCCCATGAACTCTTCAGACGTATTGGTGAAAAAACCGGCAATTTCTTCCTGTTTTGCATAGCCGGTCACGCCGATCACAAATTGGCGGAAGGCGTTGTGGCTGACTCCTCTTGACAATGCGGAAAGGGAATCGATAGCCATGCGCGAAGGTTTGAAATCACCGATTTCAGTTTTGATAATTTGCAGATGGTCCTCGAGTCCGGTGGATTCGGGATAGGCGCAAATGATTTTAAGCAAACCATCCTGTTCCATCTGCTCAAAATCGATGCCCCAGCTGGTGGCGTTGCGGAGCAACTGCGCCCGGGACTCCTCGTAGGCGAACAGAATGGCCCGCTCCTGATTGCCGCAGGCATTTTCGATGAACTTGCTGACCAGGAGTGTTTTGCCCGTGCCGGTGGCACCGGTGGCCAGGATAATGGAATCCTTAAAGAAGCCGCCACCGCACATTTCATCAAGACGCGGGACTCCGGAGCTGAGCCGCACATTGGAAGAACTCTGGGTGAGCCGCATGGCTCCGAGGGGGAAGATGGCAACGCCATGAACTCCCATCGTGAAGGGGAATTCACCTTTCATGTGTGTAGTTCCCCTTAGCTTGAGGATTTCCACCGTGCGGCGGCGGCGCTCTCCCTCCAGCACGTTCCGGAGGATGATGACATTATCGGAGACGAATTCCTCAACTCCATACCGGGCGATCGGACCATATTCGTCAATACGCTCGGTGGTCATCACCGTGGTGACTCCGATTTCCTTGAGTCTGGCAATCAGGCGGAAGATTTCCCGCCTCACCACAGATACGGCATCGTATTGCTGGAAGACGGCTGTGATCGAATCGATGGCGACCCGCTTCGCCTTGTATTTTCTGATGGCGTAGTTGACCCGCTCAATCAAGCCAGAGAGGTCAAAGCTTCCGGCCACATCCTGACCATCAGGATCCGGGGAGGCGTCGAGGATGAACAGCTTGTCCCGGGCGATCAGATCCTCGAGATCCCAGCCGAAGCTGGCCGCATTTCGGATGATGTCAAGAGGAGATTCCTCGAAAGTAACGAGAATTCCGGGCTCATCAAATTCCCGGATTCCGTTATGCAGGAAATGAAGCGAGAAGACGGTCTTTCCGGTGCCGGAAGTGCCACTGATCAGCGTGGAGCGTCCGATCGGCAAGCCGCCATGGCAGATATCATCGAGACCCTCCACGCCCGTGGGAAGCTTCTGCACCTTCAGGCGCGGCAGATTGATTGCGCTGGGATCCTGCATGAAACGGTCTGGGCCCGGGTCAATTTAGTCTGCGGTCAGCCTCGGCGAGAGAAAGGGCAGGGGCTTCTACAGATTTCCCGAGGGCCTGGACGGCTCACCGAAGGTGCCGGAACCGGGTCCCGGCAGGCTGCTACTCGACCCGTCGTCCTCGGGGCCGCTGCTCTCGCTGAGTTCGTCGTAGAGGAGATCGAGGCCGATCAGCACCCGTTCCCGGTCGGAGAGGTCGCCGATGATCCGGCGCACCGGAGGCGGCAGGATCTTGGCCAGGGTCGGAGTGGCCAGGATCTTGTCTTCCTCGGCCAGCTGGGGATTCTTGAGCACATCGATCACCTTGAGGGCATAGACGCCTTTGAACTCCTCTTCCAGGATCGTGCGCAAGGTCTTGAGGGCGCGCATGGAGTTGGGAGTGTTCCCGGCCACGTAGAGCTTGAGGATGTAGGTCTTCTGAGGGCTCATCGGTTCGGTTCGGGAGTTGAGGCGGCGAGGCTGGCGAGTGGTTCGGGAACCTGGATGGACCCCTCCGGTGGAAGGGAGCGCCGATACATCTCGCAGAGATGGGCCATCACGTCCAGCAGGGCGAGCCGGTAGTCCTGGAGGAAATCATGCTTGTGCCCTTCCAGCTTGAGCTGTTTCCAGAAACCATCGATCATATTGGCATGGATTTCCACCAGTTTTGTGATCGATAGATCACTGAAGAAGGCCGTGTTGACGAAACTCTCAAGGGCCTGATTCGCGGCCGCTGGCCGGCGGAAATAGCTGATCAGAAGATCCCGATAGGTGCGCTCGAGCGAGCGCAGCAGTTCGTGCCGCTCGGTGGGGGGCAGATTGCGCAGGAATCGGGCGGGATCTCGTTTGTAGAAAACGCCGAGAAAGCCGAGACGTTCCTTGAGCCGATTCGCCAGCCGCCACTGGTCCTGGCTGGAGACGACACCATCGCCGCTGTCGCCGTTCGAGCGGTTGCGTCGCAGAAACCGGGAGATGGCCGCATCGAGGCAGTAGCTCAGCTGCTCCATCTGGTCCGGTGGAAGCTGAACCTCGGCCTCCATGTACTCGATTCCGCCGCCCATCGGACCCACCACCACCGCCGGCAGCACCAGACCCTGGGTCCTGAGCCGTTGAAAGGCCTCCAGCGAGAGCACACCCTGCTCGAGCAGCACCGCGTCGAACCGTTCCCAGCGCTGCTCCAGGGCCCCCGCCGGGTCGGATTCCTCGCCCAATTCCTCCACCCGATAGCGGCCCCCCTTGAGCCACTGGCTGCAGGCCCGGCGCAGACGCGGCTCCCGCAGCAGGGAGGCGATGGTGAGCGCCGGCTGGGACATGCCGTGGAACGGGGGACTGGGTGGGAACCCTAGTGTTGACGGGGGGGACGCGCGCAGGCAATGATGGACCCTTGTCTGCTGTTCGGTGGTGCGTCAGGCCCCAACAGCGCCGCCTCGCTGCGCCGCTGGCCTGCCCACGCCTCTTTCCGCCCATGAGCGAGTCCACGCCCAGTTTGTCCGCCAACGCCACCCCGCCGCCGCCGGCCGATCCGGCCCAGGCCAGTCCCTACGCGATCGTGGAGGCCTCCGGTCAGCAGTTCTGGCTGCAGCCCAACCGCTACTACGACCTCGATCGCCTCCACGCCGAGGTCGATGAAACCGTGACCCTGGAGAACGTGCTGCTGGTGCAGGACGGCACGGCCACCAGCCTGGGGCATCCGTTCGTGAGCGGAGCCAGCGTCGAGCTCAAGGTGATGGCCCACCGGCGCGGACCGAAGATCCTGGTGTACAAGATGCGGCCCAAGAAGAAGACCCGTCGCAAGAACGGTCACCGTCAGGAGCTCACCCGTGTGATGGTGCAAGCCATCCACATCGACGGCAAGCCGATCGCCTGAGCCGCCCCTCCCCCTGAGCGGATCCGGGATCACCGGATGAT
>CAYGQY010000087.1:0-6885 GCA_964352195.1 uncultured bacterium | reverse complement strand
GGGTGATCAGGCCCCAGGGCTTTCTCTCTGATCGCCAGGGCACGCATGATGAGCGGATCGGACTGGCTGTAGAGCTGAATCTTATACACATCAGAAGCAGCCGACTAGCGATCTATAGAAGATCTCGGTGGTCCCCGAAACATATAAAAAAATGATCAACCTGGAGCTGGGCCTTGCCGACCTCAGCCAGGTGGAGAAGCGCCGGGACCGCCTCAAGAAACAGGTGCGTACCAGCAAGGAGGCCCAGCAGGAAGATGCCGTGCTGGAGCGCATCCAGACTGAGCTGGAGGCCGGTGGGGCCGCCCGCAACCTCGACCTGAGCCCCGAGGGGCTGGCCCTGGTCAAAGCCCTCGGCCTGCTCAGTGCCAAGCCGATCATCTACGCCACCAATGTGAGCGAGAACGATCTCGCCGGCGGCAATGCCTATGCGGAGGCCGTGGTGGCCCTGGCCGCCCGGGAGCGTGCCGAAACCGTGCGCATCTCCGCCCAGGTGGAAGCCGAGCTGATCGAGCTGCCCCTGGAGGATCGCGCCGAGTTTCTCGAGGGCCTGGGCGTGAGCGAGGGGGGCTTGCAGAGCCTGATCCGTGCCACCTACTCCCTGCTGGGCCTGCGCACCTACTTCACCAGCGGCGAGAAGGAGACCCGCGCCTGGACGATCACCGCCGGCATGACCGCCCCCCAGGCCGCCGGGGTGATCCACACCGATTTCGAGCGGGGCTTCATCCGCGCCCAGACGGTGGGCTGCAGCCAGCTGCTGGAGGCGGGCTCCCTGGCGGAGGCCCGGAATCGGGGCTGGCTGCGCAGCGAGGGCAAGGAGTACGTGGTGGAGGAAGGCGACGTGATGGAGTTCCTCTTTAACGTCTAAGGAGTTGTCGGTTTCAGGGGCTGCCGGGCATCGGCGAGAATCGAAGTCGACGCGGAGCCCTGCCATGTGCCTATCCCAGGAGCCCTCCCCGACCCGGCCCGGCTTGGGGACCGCCGCCGGCGGGGCCGATCCCGCCCCCACGGCGGACCACCCGCACAACTTTGATCTGCAGAAGGACCTGCACCAGAAGATCCGCAACGACCCCGACTACGACGACTGGGAGTACGGCACCGAGCCCCTCCCCCACGAATCGGAGGCCTGGATCGCGGAGCGCTCGCCGGCGGACCCGCTCAACTGAGGCGGATGGTGCGGGGATGGGGGTGAAAGCGGGCGATCTGGGCCACCAGCAGGAGCCCCAGCAGGCACAGACCCCCCATCAACAGCCAGAGGCCCGCCCCATGGCCCTGGCTGTCGAGCATCCAGCCGCCCAGCAGCGGCGCCACCAGGGCACTGATCGCGAAGCACTGGGAGAAGAGCGCCATCGCCAGTCCCTGATGGGCGGGGGGCGTGACCTCGATCACCGCCTCGCTGGCGGTGGGCAGGAAGGCCGCCGCCGCCGCCGCCAGGGGAAGCTGGGCCAGCAGCAACAGGCCCAGACTGTGCCAGCCCAGGCTGGAGAGGGCCAGCAGCAGGGTGCCGGCGGAGAACCCCACCAGGCTCCAGCCCAGACCCACGGCCACCGGTCGCGTCGCCAGGGCGCGACCGAGCGGCCACTGGACCAGCACCAGCAGGGTCAGCTGCAGTCCCAGCAGCAGGGCCCCCAGACTGCCGGGCAGCGGCTCCCGCGCCAGCCCGCCCCGCACCAGATCCAGCGGCAGGGCGCTCTGAAGCAGCGCCACCATGCCGGTGGCGAGCAGCGTGACGGCCAGCAGGGGCAGCAGCGGTCGCACCCAGAGCCACCAGGACAGCCGCCGTTCGGCCGCCAGGGGGGAGGCAGCACAGGGGAGGGCACGGCGCTGCAGCAGGGCGATTACGCCCAGCACGGCGGCCATGTCCACCAGGTAGATGCCCCGCAGCCGTCCCCAGCCGGCCAGCGCCGCCCCCAGCAGCACTCCGAAGGCGATTCCGCAGGCATCGGCGGTGCGAACCAGGGCGTAGCCCCGGCTGGAGCGGATGGGGGGAGAGCTCAGCGGCACCGCCAGTTCGATCGCGGGCCAGTAGATGCCCATCGCCAGGCCGAGCAGGATCTGCCCCAGCAGAAAGGCGGCGAAGGACTGGGCGCTCAACAGCCGGGCGTCCGCCAGCAGGGACAGCAGGGCGGCCAGCAGCACCGGCCGGCCGGTGGCCAGGCCCCGATCCAGCCAGCAGCCGCACAGCAGCCTCCCCACGGTGCCGGCCAGGGCGGCACCCGCCAGACCCTGGCCCACCAGCAGGGCGGAGAACTGGGCCTGGTGGAACACCACCGGAGTGAGATACAGCACGCCTCCGCCTCCGATGCTCCCCACCAGACGGATCAGGGACAGATGCCGAAGCGGCACGGGAAACTGGGCCCACCAGCTCTGGCCCGTTGCTCCCGCGTGAGGCTGTGACAAACCGATCGCCCTGGCTGTGGATTCTGCTCACCAGT
This sequence comes from uncultured bacterium, assembly GCA_964352195.1. GTDB lineage: Bacteria > Cyanobacteriota > Cyanobacteriia > PCC-6307 > Cyanobiaceae > CAYGQY01. The sequence goes on along the minus strand of CAYGQY010000087.1, from coordinate 4,453 downwards.
CTGCTGCTGGGGGGGAGCCGGGCCCGGGCGTCGGAGCAGCTGGAGGTGCGGCTCGATGGCCTCTCGATTCCCCTCGAGCTGCGTCAGCTGGAGGCCTGGAGCCGCAATCCGGCCGGGAGCCGCACCGAGCTGGCGATCTGGCTCGAACTCCTCGACGAAGCCAGCCGCAGGGACCTCAGAGCCCTGCTGAGAACCCCCCTGCTGCCGGATCGGGACCTGGCGCTGCAACTGCTGCAGAGCTGGGCCGGGCGGCAGGTGCTGGAGGAGGTGGGCGAAGTGCTCGGCACGAACGGGAGCGGCAGTGGTCTGCTGCTGCTCTCCACCCTGCGGGAGCTGCTGCAGGGGGAAGAACCCTTCAGCGTGCTGGATCTGCTGCTGGCGGTGCCCGCCCCGCGCCTCACCCTCGATCTGGACGCGCTGACCCAGCTGGCCGGACGCTGGCGGCAACAACTGGAGGATCAGGCGTTCGCCCTGCGCCGGTTGCGCTCGCTGGGCCTTCCCGGCCAGGCGGGCGCCGGGATCGGCCGCTCCCTCGCCGCCCTAGCCCCGCCACCCCATCCCCGACCGCTGCGGCTGACGGTCGCCCACCGGGACGAGCCCCTGGACCTGCAGCTCTGGCCGGGGGACAATCCGCGCCAGCGCTCCTGGGTGCTGCTGATGCCCGGCCTGGGCGGCAGCGGGGCCCAGCTCGCCTGGCTGGCCCGCGGGCTAGCGGAGCGGGGTTGGTCGGTGCTGGTGGTCGAGCATCCCGACAGCGACGAGGCGGCGGTGCGGCAGCTGCTCGACGGGCGGCGCGCCCCCCCGGGGGCCGAGACCCTGCCCGGACGGCTGGCCGATGTGGAGGCGGTGCTCCGCGCCGAGCGGAGCGGGGCACTGCCGCCCCTGGGCGAATCGGTCGTGCTGATGGGCCATTCGCTGGGCGGCCTCTCGGCCCTGCTGGCCAGCGGACTGCGGCCCTCGCCAGGACTGGAGCAGCGCTGTGATCGGGCCCTCGACGGCATCCCCCTGACCAACCTCTCCCGCCTGCTGCAGTGCCAGCTCACGGAAGTGCCCCTGCAGGCGCCTTCCGCTTCCGATCCCGTCGGGCGGCTGCAGGCGGTGGTGAGCCTCAACGGGTTCGGAAGCCTGCTCTGGCCCTCCGGCGCCCTGGAGCACCTGCCGGCGCCGATGCTGCTGGTGGGCGGCAGCCTGGACCTGGTCACGCCACCGGTGAGCGAGCAGCTGGGACTCTTCCTGCAGCACCGGGATCCCCGCAGCCGCCTGGTGGTGGTGGACGGGGGGAGTCACTTCTCGGCGGTGCGGATGGTGGGGCCCCAGACGCCCTTGCTGCAGCTGGGCGATGGGCTGGTGGGGGTGGAGCCCCTGAAGGTGCAGGAGCTCCTGCTGGATCTGATCGGCGCCTTCCTGTTCGGCCTCGAGACCGACGGCAGGCTGCCGGCCCAGCAACGGCTGCGCCAGGGCGTGATGGCCTATGTGCTGGACCGGCCCAGCGCCCTGCGCTGGAGCCGCGAGCTGCGGCACTGAGGGGGGGACCCGGCCGCCGGCTCAGAACCGGATGCGGGGATCCAGCAGGGCCACCAGCACGTCCACCGTGACACTCACGAGCACCACCAGGGCCGCCACCACCACCACGATCCCCTGCACCAGGGGATAATCCCGCTGGCCGATGGCCTCCTGCAGCCGGAAGGCGATGCCGGGCCAGGAATAGGTGACCTCAATCAGCAGGGCCCCGCCGATCAGGGAGGCCACCGTGATGCCCGTGATCGTCAGCACCGGCAGCAGGGCATTGGGCAGGGCGTGGCGGAGCACCACCCGAGTCTCGCTGAGGCCACGGCTGCGGGCGGCCTCCACGTAATCGGAGCGCAGCACCCGGCGCAGGTTGAGCCGCAGCGCGTTGGCGAAGATGCCGCTCAGCAGCAGGCCAAGGGTGGAGGCGGGCAGCACCAGATGGCGCAGGCTGCCGGAAAGCTGCTGCAGGCTGCCGGCCCGCAGGCTGTCGAGCAGGTAGAAGCCGCTGCCGCTGGGAGGCATCAGGGTGGCCGGGAAGCGCCCCCCCACCGGAAACCAGCCGAGCCAGACGGCGAACACCAGCTGCACCACCATCGCCGCCCAGAAGGGCGGCAGGGCATAGGTGCCGATGCCATAGAGACGGCCGGCCAGGTCGAGCCGGCCCTCCGGGCGGGCAATGCCGCTGAACCCCACCGCCAGACCCAGCACGGCCGCCAGCAGCAGGGCGCAGAGGCCCAGCTCCAGGCTGGCTGGGAGACTCTGGCCGATCACCTGGGAGACCGGTGTCTCGTTGGTGAGGGAGGCCCCCAGATCACCCCGCAGCAGCCCCGTGAGGAAATGGGCGTACTGGTGCAGCAGGGGCTGGTCGAGGCCGAGCTGGACCCGCAGCGCCTGCCGGGCAGCCTCCGGGGCACGGGTGCCCAGCAGGGCATCGATCGGATCCCCGGGGGCGAGCCGCAGCAGCAGGAACACCAGGGTGGCGATCAGCCACAGCATCAGGGGCGCCAGCAGCACTCGGCTGGCCAGATAGCGAAGCAGCTGCCGGCGCCGGCTCATGGGGCGGTCGCGGGGGAGACCTGGCGCAGACGGCTGAGCACCAGGCGCCCCGAACCATCAAAGCTCGGCGTGACCAGCCCGGGGCGGGCCCAGGCCCGCGGTGCCACCAGCCAGACGGGGATGTAGGGGGCGGCGGCGGCCGTTTCCCGCTGGATGCTCCGCAGCAGGGCCTCCCGCTCCGCACCCTCAAGGCTCTCCGTGCGGCGGAGCTGGTCGCTCAGGCCGGGACGGGTCCAGAAACTGCCGCTGGCGGCACTGGCACCCTCCAGGCAGCGGTTGCCCTCCCCCTTGTCGCAGCCGAGCAGGGGAATCAGGTAGTTGTCGGCGTCGGGGAAGTCGCCCATCCACTCCAGCAGGATCGAGGCGAACGCCCCCTCGCCGAGCTGACGGTAGGCCGTGGTGGACTCCATGCCGCTCACCTCCAGGGTGATGCAGTCACCCAGGTCACGCTGCAGTTGCTCCTGCCAGACCAGGGCGAAGAGCTTGTCGGCAGGGATGTTGGAGCGGAACGTGAACGGCAGGCTGAGGCGGCGGCCCGAGCAGTAGCCCGCCTGGGAAAACAGCCGGCGGGCCCGGGCCGGGTCGTAGCGGGGCCACGCCTCGGGATCGGAGCCCGGCAGGCCGGGAGGCACCAGGTCCCGCAGGGGCGGGCGCAGGCCATGGGTGACGCGCAGGCTGATCAGCTCGCGATCGAGACTGTGGGCAATGGCCTGCCGCACCAGCGGATCTTCGAGCGGAGGCTGGTCGGAGAGCAGGGTCAGGTAGCCGATCTCCAGGGCCGGCCCCACCCCCTCCCGCAGCTCTCCGGCGGCGGCGGCGCGATGCAGGGAGTTCTGCTGGTCCCCTTCCAGGCTGGTGGAGAGCAGCACGTCCACCTCGCCGCTACGCAGGGCGCCGTAGAGGGCGGTGGAGTTGCTCAGATTGACCAGATCGAGGCCACCGTTCTCCGGCGGTGGCCCCCAGTACTCGGCGAAGGGCTCGAGCCGCTGCTGCTGATCGGTGAAGAAGGTGAGCCGGTAGGGGCCGGTGCCCACGAAGCGGTCGTTGAGGAAGCTGCCGGCATGGGCGCGGTACGCGGTGGGCGAGAGGGGCGTCAGGTTGGTGGCGCTGAGCAGCTGGGGCAGGGCCGTGAACGGGCGTCGCAGCGTCAGTTCCAGCTCGTGGCTACCGCTGGCCCGTACCGCGGCGATCCGGTCCCCCAGCAGGTAGCTGAGCTTGCCGATCCTGAGGAACCGCTCCAGGGTGAACACCATGGCGGCAGCGTCGAACGGGGTGCCGTCGTGGAAGCGCACGCCCTGGCGCAGCGGCACCCAGGCCGTGAGCCGATCGGAACTGAGGCGAGGCGGACCACTGGCCAGGCGGGGTTCCAGCCGCCCGCTGCGATCGATCGTGTAGAGCGGATCTCCGAGGGCGCTGATCAGCTGCATGGCGCCGAAGCTGAAGCTGGCCGCCGGATCGACCGAATCGATGCGGGTGCGGCTGGCCACCACAAGGCGGCCGTCGGGGCGGGCGGGCTGACAGCCGAGCAGCGTGCTCAGCAGGGCACCGAGCAGGGAGAGGATCAGCAGCCGGTTCAGAACGGGCAAGGCAGGCGGGACAGGACCCGGGGCTCAGTGGCGCCCATTCAAGACCGGGCCTGCCGGGCCTGGACACGGCCGGGGTGGAGGAGCCGTACCTGCCCCAGGGACACCTCGAACACCGGCGAACCCTGACGGGCGAGGGGCCAGCGGCGCACCCAGCAGCGATCACGGGCACCATCCACGCCGATCACCTGATAGAGCCGCTCATCGGAGCCGACTCGGTCCTGGGCATGGCTGCCGGCCACGGAGTTGAGCTGGACACACTCTCCCTGGGCCGGGAGTGAAGCCCCGCCGGCAGGACCTGGAAC
>CAYGQY010000086.1:0-6937 GCA_964352195.1 uncultured bacterium | reverse complement strand
GTGAGGGGCTCACGGTCACGGAATACGTGATCTCCTCCTACGGCGCCCGCAAGGGACTGGTGGACACGGCCCTGCGGACGGCCGACTCGGGCTATCTCACCCGCCGCCTGGTGGATGTGGCCCAGGATGTGATCGTCCGGGAGGACGACTGCGGGACCACCCGTGGCATCCCGATCGACGCGGATGAGCGGGGGCGCTTCTTCGCCAAACTGGTCGGACGTCTGGCGGCCGAGCCCGTTCTGGCCGCCGACGGCTCGCTGCTGGTTGATCGGGATGGGGAGATCGACAACGAGGTGTCGGCCGCGATTGAGGCGGCCGGTGTCCGTTCCGTCGTGGTCCGCTCCCCGCTGACCTGTGAGGCGGCCCGCTCGGTGTGTCGCAAGTGCTATGGCTGGGCCCTGGCCCACAACGAGCTGGTCGATCTGGGCGAGGCGGTGGGCATCATCGCGGCCCAGTCGATCGGGGAACCCGGCACCCAGCTCACGATGCGCACCTTCCACACCGGTGGAGTCTCCACGGCGGAAACGGGAGTGGTGCGCTCCCTGTTCAATGGGGTGGTGGAGTTCGGACCCAAGGCCCGGGTCCGCGGACACCGCACCTCCCATGGCGTGGAGGCGATGCTGGCTGAGACCGATTTCAACCTGACGGTCAAGCCGTCCGGCAAGGGCCGGCAGCAGCGGCTGGACATCACCGCCGGTTCGGTGCTGTTCGTGGCCGACGGTGAAACGGTCCCGGCCGAGATGATCCTGGCCCAGATCTCCGCGGGCGCCACGGTCAAGAAGAGCATCGAGAAGGCCACCAAAGACGTGATCTGCGACCTGGCCGGTCAGGTGCGTTACGAAGACGTGATCCAGCCCCGGGAGGTCACCGACCGCCAGGGCAACATCACCCTCAAGGCCCAGCGTCTCGGCCGGCTCTGGGTTCTTGCCGGAGATGTCTACAACCTCCCACCCAATGCGATGCCCGTCGTCAAGGGCAACACGGCGGTCACCACCGGCGAGGTGCTGGCGGAGAGCCGGCAGGTCAGTGAGCACGGTGGCGTCGTGCGGCTGCGGGAATCGACCGGTGAGAACCGGGAGGTTCAGATCGTCACCGCCAGCCTCACCCTCAAGGATTGCAAGCTGGTGGGGGAATCCACCCATTCCGGCGAGATCTGGCACCTGGAGGGCAAGGACAACGCCCGATACCTGCTCAAGACCCAGCCCGGCAGCAAGATCGGCAGCGGTGAGGTGATCGCCGAACTGGCCGACAACCGGTTCCGCACCCAGACCGGAGGTCTGATCAAGTATGCCCCTGGCCTGTCGATCAAGAAGGCCCGTTCCGCCAAGAACGGCTACGAGGTCAGCAAAGGCGGCACCTTGCTCTGGATCCCCCAGGAAACCCACGAGATCAACAAGGACATCTCCCTTCTGATGATCGAGGACGGCCAGTGGATCGAGGCCGGTACCGAGGTGGTCAAGGACATTTTCAGCCAGACGGCCGGCATTGTCACCGTCACCCAGAAGAACGACATCCTGCGCGAGATCATCGTGCGCTCCGGCACTCTCCATCTGGTGGCCGACAGCAAGATCCTCTCCCGCTACGGCGATGAGGGCCGGATCCACAACCCCGGAGAGGAGATCGCCCCCGGGCTCACCCCAGAGGCGATGGTGTTCGTGGAGGCGGTGGACACTCCGGAAGGGGGTGCCCTGCTGCTCCGCCCCGTGGAGGAGTACACCATCCCCGACCAGGCCCATCTGCCCGATCTTGGCAGCGTCAAGCAGAACGGCGGCCCCTCCCTCGGTCTCAAGGCGATTCAGCGCCTCACCTTCAAGGATGGTGAGCTGATCAAATCGGTCGATGGCGTCGAGCTGCTGCGCACCCAGCTGATTCTCGACACCTTCGACACCACCCCCCAGATGACGGTGGATGTGGAGGCGGTGCCCGACAGGCGGGCCAAGACGATCGAGCGGTTACAACTGGTGATCCTCGAGAGCCTGCTGGTCCGTCGGGACACCCTCTCCGACGCCAGCCACGGCTCGACCCACACCGAACTGCAGGTGGAGGACGGCGTCTCGGTCAAGAGCGGCGATGTGGTGGCCACCACCCAGATCCTCTGCAAGGAGGACGGACTGGTCCAGCTGCCCGAGTCGATCGAAGGCGAACCCGTCCGGCGTCTGATCGTCGAGCGCGATGGCGACACCCAGCAGATCGATCTGGGTGCCGGCTCCCCCACGGTCAGCCTGGGTGACCGTCTGGTGGATGGCGACCCCTTGGCCGATGGGATCGAGGCCCCGTGCTGCGGCCAGGTGGAAGTCATTGAGGGCAGTCAGATCACCATCCGCCTCGGCCGTCCATACATGGTCTCCCCCGATTCGGTGCTGCACGTGCGCGACGGCGAGCTGGTCCAGCGGGGGGATGCCCTGGCCCTGCTGGTGTTCGAGCGCCAGAAGACCGGTGACATCGTTCAGGGTCTTCCCCGGATCGAGGAGCTACTGGAGGCCCGCCGGCCCCGGGAATCCGCGGTGCTCTGCCGCAAGCCCGGCACCGCCACGATCAAGCCCGGAGAGGAGGACGACTCGATCGCCCTCTCGGTGATCGAACAGGACGACGCCAGCACGCCCTACCAGATCACCCTGGGACGCAACGTGATGGTCAACGATGGCCAGCAGGTGAAGGCCGGCGAAATGCTCACCGATGGCCCGATCAACCCGCACGAACTGCTTGAGTGCTATTTCGAGGATCTGCGCAGCCGCAAGCCCTCGATGGAAGCGGCCCAGGAGGCCATTTCCAAATTGCAGTTCCGCATGGTCCAGGAGGTGCAGAACGTCTACAAATCCCAGGGTGTCACCATCGATGACAAGCACATCGAAGTGATCGTGCGCCAGATGACCAGCAAGGTGCGCATCGAGGATGCCGGCGACACGACCCTGTTGCCCGGTGAGCTGATCGAGCTGCGCCAGGTGGAGCAGGTCAACCAGGCCATGGCGATCACGGGCGGTGCCCCTGCCGAGTTCACCCCGGTGCTGCTGGGCATCACCAAGGCCTCCCTCAACACCGACAGCTTCATCTCCGCCGCCAGCTTCCAGGAAACGACCCGGGTGCTGACCGAGGCGGCGATCGAAGGCAAGAGCGACTGGCTGCGCGGTCTCAAGGAGAACGTCATCATCGGCCGGCTGATCCCGGCCGGAACGGGCTTCGGTGGCTTCGAGGAGGAATTGCGCAACGAGGCGGGCCCCCATCCCGACATCCTCGATGAGGAGGCCGGCGGGTACCGCCGCATGCCCAACCTGCGTCCGGACTACACCGTGGAGATGCCGGCGGCGGCTCCGGCCTCCACCGCCGTCCTCGACGATCCCTCCGACGACGAGCTCGACGCGGTTCGCAGCAAGCGCGGCATCGAAGCCTCCGCCAGCTCCTTTGCGGCCTTTGCCCGTCCCACCCCGGAGGATGGCCTGGAGGAGGAGCTCGTTCCCGATCCCGCCGCCCTCGAAGGGCTGCAGGAAGAGGGCTTGCTGAGCAGCGAGGAATGAGTGTCGTGCTCGAACCCACCCTGGTCCCTGAGCGGCACCTCCCCCGCTACGGCTTCCACGCCCACACGGAGCGACTGCATGGGCGCCTGGCGATGCTTGGCTTCATCGCCCTGGTGGCGGTGGAGTGGGCCCTGGGCCACGGCCTGCTGATCTGGCCCTGATGGTCGCCGCCGCTGCCCGGGTCTCGCCGCAGCAGGCCTCTCCCCCCCGCCCCCTTCTGGGCATGGGCAAGGCAGACCTGGAGGGCTGGGCTGCGGCCCAGGGCCAGCCCTCATTCCGGGGCCGCCAGCTGCACGAATGGCTCTATGCGAGGGGCGTGCGCAGCCTGGGGGAGGTTTCCGTGCTGCCCAGGGCCTGGCGCGAGCGTCTCGTCGCCCAGCCCCCCGCCGGGGCCGCTGACTGGATCGGCCGCTCCAGGGAGCTGCACCGCGGCGTGGCCCGCGATGGCACCACCAAGCTCCTGCTCGGCACCGTCGACGGCCTGAGCCTAGAAACGGTGGGCATTCCTGCCGAGGGGCGTCTGACTGTCTGCGTCAGCAGCCAGGTGGGCTGCCCGATGGCCTGCCGCTTCTGCGCCACCGGCAAGGGCGGGCTGCAGCGCTCGTTGGCGCTCCACGAAATTGTGGATCAGGTGCTCAGCGTGCGCGAGGTGATGGGGCAGCGCCCCAGCCATGCCGTGTTCATGGGCATGGGGGAACCGCTGCTCAACATCGAGGCAGTGCTCGACGCGATCGCGTGCCTCTGCACCGACCTGGGCATGGCCCAGCGCAGGATCACCGTCAGCACGGTGGGCGTCCCCGGTACCCTTCCCACTCTGGCCGAGCAGGCCTTGGCGCGCCTAGGCCGGGCCCAGTTCACCCTGGCGGTGAGTCTGCATGCGCCGGACCAGCGCCTGCGCCAGACGTTGATCCCCACCGCCCACGCCTATCCGATCGAGGCCCTGCTCGAGGATTGCCGCCGCTACGTGGCGATCACTGGCCGGCGGGTCAGCTTCGAATACATCCTTCTGGGGGGTCTCAACGATCATCCCCATCAGGCGGCCGCGCTGGCCCGGCTGCTGCGGGGCTTTCAGAGCCACGTGAATCTGATTCCCTACAACCCAATCGAGGAGGAGGAGTTCCAGCGCCCCGCGGCCGATCGGGTGGAGGCCTTTCGGCGGGCCCTGCAGGAACGCCACGTGGCCGTGAGTGTCAGGGCCAGCCGTGGTCTTGATCAGGACGCGGCCTGCGGTCAGCTGCGGCGCCGGCTGAGCGGGGGCTGAGCCGGCGCCGCAGCGGACCGGATCCGGACGGGCTCAGCCGAAGGTGGTGATGGTCGAGAGACGCTGGAAGGAGGTTTCCGCTGTGGATTCGACCCGGAACGATGTCCAGCCGGTGGCGCGGCCGGGCTGGCGTTCGGCGATCGGAAAGTCGATCCGGCGTCCCCGGAAGGTCAGCCCGACGCAGCTCAGGCGAGGGTCATCGGCCATCAGGGACCAGAGCAGCCGGATCTCGCCGCGGTCGTAGGCCGGCTTGGCCCCGGGCGCCGGGGGGGAGGTCCCGGGCGCTGTTTCGGGCGGCATCTGGCCGGGGCCCCAGCGCATGGGCGAACGGGTTTCGCAGGCCAGGTAGTCGCCGTCCTCAGTGGGATAGAACCAGCAGGTGTCGTTAGTGGCGTCCCGGAGTGGAAAGCTGTCCAGACGGGTGAACGCAGTCCCTGAGAGATCGGTGCCGGACTCCGCAGCGAACACGGTCAGCCACAGCCTGGTGGGATCAAAGCAGGGAATCACCGCATCGCAGATCAGCTGGCCTCCACCGCCGAAGGGGTCCGCCCGGTCCACCGCGGCCTGCCCGGAGGCGACCAGGTCGTCCAGGCTGCCTTCCCAGTCGCCGGGGCAGCGGAAGATCCTGAGCGCCAGCCCTTCGCCCAGGGCCTGGCGCTGCCGCTCCAGCAGCCAGGGCCAGCAGGATCCCGTCGGCGGGTTCCCAGGGGCACCGGTGCTGAGGGCGAAAACGAGAGCGTGCGGCACGGGAGGGAGGAAAGAAAAGCGCGGGAGCCGGTCTCCGCCGCCCATGGCGAACCAAAACCTTTCAAACTGTAACAGAAATCTGTGATTTTCCTTACGATCTCGACCAGCCCTGGGGCTCTGCCCCCCCGCTGTCCCGGGTGACATCCACGCCGGCCGGGGCGAACAGGAAGACCATCTCCCCCAGTCGCTCCTGCTGACCGTCGAGGGCGAACACCCCACCGGAGACGAAATCGGCAGCCCGTTGCGCCTCTTCGGCCGGCATCGAACTGAAGTTCAACACCACCGTCTTGCGCTCCCGTACGGCCTGAACGGCAAAGAGAACATCCTCGAAGCGCAGTGGTTCCATCAGGACCACTTCGGGGGGCAAGTCGGAAAACCGATCCATCTGCGTACGGTGCCATGGACAGGAATGGGACGCCAATCCAGCTGGCAGCCGGCTGAGATTCTCAGACCTCGCCGCTCGCCTGCCGCCGGGCGATGTTCGCGGCAGCCGCCGGCTCCGGCAACAGCGACTCCGGCTCGAGATCATCACGCCGAAGCAGGGCGAACAGGGTGCCGGCGTTGCCACGGGACACCCTCACCGCGGTATCCAGCACGGTGATGTCGAGCCAGGCCGGAAAATTCTGGCGCACCTCCCGAAACAGCCGCAGGCGGCGATCCCCGAAGCGGGGGCCCAGCCAGCCTCCCCGCTCGAATGTGACCTGCACCCGCTGGGATCCCGCGGTGGCGATCGTGGCCTCCACGCTGATGCCCGCCACCTGTCCCAGGGGGCCGGCCAGGCGCAGCAGATTCATGGCCCGTCCCCGATCCGGATCCAGCACCTGGAGGTTCTCCAGCCAGGCCGCCACCTGGAGATAGGGAGCACGGCTGCTGCTCCAGCGCAGCTCCCAGACCCCCCGGAGAAGGGAGGGGTTGGAGCGGAGATCGGCTGGAGCCTCACGCTCCAGGGTTTTGATCAGAGCCCGGACCTCGTCGTCGGGCGGCGCGACCGGCCTGGAGAGCGCCTGCCGGAGTGCATCGCTGGCCGTCATGGGGAAGGGAGGTGTGTAAGGTAAGAGTTGATTTTTCGATCTCTGGCCAGGTCACGACTTGTTGGAGCCGTCGAGGGATCGGTTAAAGTTATTTAATGTTACATGACAATCTACGTAGGCAACCTCTCGTTCGATGCCGAGCAGGAGGATCTCCGTGACCTGTTCAGTCAGTACGGAGAGGTGCGCCAGTGCAGCCTTCCCCTTGATCGGGAAACCGGCCGCAAGCGCGGCTTCGCGTTCGTTGAGCTCGCCAACGACGCCGAAGAGCAGAAGGCCATCGACGATCTTCAGAACGTCGAATGGATGAACCGGATGATCCGGGTCAACAAAGCGGAACCCCGTGGCGGCGGCGGCGGCCGTGGCGGCGGCGGTGGTTATGGCGGCGG
>CAYGQY010000085.1:0-6984 GCA_964352195.1 uncultured bacterium | reverse complement strand
GCCTGGATCCGCTGGGTGCTGAGGCCGCGGATCACCACGGTGGAACTCTGGGCGCCCACGTTGCCGCCGGTGCCGATCAGCAGCGGGATGAAGGCCGCCAGCCGCACCACCTCCTGGAGCACCCCCTCCTTCGAAGCGATCACCGCCGAGGTGCCGGTGTTGGCCACCAGAAGCACCAGCAGCCAGACCACCCGGCGTCGGGCCACGGTGAACAGGTTGCTCTGGAAGTAGTCGTCCTCATCGCCGGCCTGCACGGCGCCGGCGGCGTAGAGGTCCCGGGTGGCCTCCTGCTGGATCACGTCGATCACGTCATCCACCGTGACGATCCCCACCAGCCGGTCCTCCCGGTCCACCACCGGCACGGCCAGGAAGTCGTAGCGCTGGATGATCCGAGCCACCTCCTCCTGGTCGGTGGAGGTGGTCACGTTGACCACCTCCCGGGTCATCACATCGCCGATGCGATCGTCGGGGTCGGCCGTGACCAGATCCCGCAGCGACAGGATGCCGGTGAGGTGACGGGAGCCGTCGGTGACGTAGAGGCTGTAGACGGTCTCGGTGTCGCGGGCCCGGCGGCGCACGATGTCGAGGGCCTGGGCGGCGCTGTGGAATTCCTTGAGGTCGATGAACTCGGTGGTCATCAGCCGGCCCGCCGTCTCGGGCTCGTAACCCAGCAGCTGGGCCGTGACGCGCCGCTCGGCCGGGCTGAGCTCCATCAGCAGCCGCCGCACCACCTTGGCCGGCAGCTCATCGAACAGCCGCACCCGGTCGTCGGGGGACATCTCCTCCACCAGCTCCAGCACTTCGCCGGAGCGAAGCCGCTCCAGCAGGCTCTGCTGCACGGTGGGGTCGAGGTACTCGTAGACCTCGATCGCCTCGTTCTTGGCCAGAAGCCGAAAGGCCAGGGCCTGCAGGGTGCGGGGCAGGCGCCCGATCGCCTCGGCGCAATCCACCGGCTGGACGGGCTCCAGCAGCAGTTTGACGCCGTCATAGTTGCCGGCGGCCAGCAGGCCCTGCAGCTGGCGCGCCACCACATCGGCCACCAGCACACCGCCCGTGACGGAGGCGGCCCCGGGGGCGCTTGCGGTGGATCCGCTGATGGCCTCGCTCATCGCACCGGAGGATCGCGGCCCCCCGAGTGTATGGGCGCAGACCGGCGCCGCCGATGGCCGGGCCCTAGGGTCCAGCCGTGCGATTCCTGGATTCCATGGTGGTGACTGTGTCGGATGTGGTGGTGCGGGGGGCCAGCGGCGAGGAACGCCGTTTGGATGAGTACGCCGGCCAGGTGCTGCTGATCGTCAACGTGGCCAGCCGCTGCGGCTTCACCCGCCAGTACGCCGGCCTGCAGGCCCTGCAGGACGCCTACGGCTCCCGGGGTCTGCAGGTGCTCGGATTCCCCTGCAACGACTTCGGCGCTCAGGAACCGGGCACCCTGCAGGAGATCCAGCAGTTCTGCTCCACCACCTACGGCGCCAGCTTCACCCTGTTCGACAAGGTGCACGCCAAGGGCGACAAGACGGCCCCCTACGACCGGCTGACCGCTGTGGAGCCGGCCGGGGACGTGGAGTGGAATTTCGAGAAGTTCCTGGTCGGCAAGGACGGCACCGTGCAGGCCCGCTTCAAGAGTGCCGAGGAACCCGACGGCCCCACCATCAGGGCCGCGATCGAAGCGGCCTTGGAGGTCTGAGCCGCCGACCCAGCAGCCAGCCGAGGGTGGCGGCGCCGAGGCCCAGCCCCAGGGTCAGGCCGATCAGGCCGAGTGCGGCGGACCATTGGCCCGCGGCGATCAGGATCACGCAGGCCACCATCCAGCTGCTGAAGGTGGTGAGCGCCCCGCAAAAGCCGATGCCCACCAGCAGCTGACGGTGGGGATGGTGGGGAAGGCCCAGGAGCAGCCCCAGGATCGCCGCACCCGCCACATTCACCAGCAGGTCGTGGTCCTGGAGATGCAGGCCCACCTGCCAGCGGATCAGCGCCCCGGGGACGGCGCCCAACGCCACCAGCAGCAGCTCGACCAGCTCGGTGCGCAGGGTCAGGACAACGGGGGAAGGTTCGGACACGACGCGGGAAGGAGGTCAGGTCTGGCCCAGGGAGTAGCCGGCTCCGGCTGCCAGCAGCCCACCGAGCAGGGATCCCAGGGCCAGCACCGCGAATGACCCGAAGCGGCGCTCGCGCAGGGTGTTGAGCAATTCGACGGCAAAGGTGGAGAAGGTGCTGAGGCTGCCGAAAAAGCCCGTACCGACGAGCAGGAGCAAGGGGGCGCCCCCGCGCCCGGGCGCACAGCGGTCCTGCATGGCGAGCACCAGCCCGAGGGAGAAGGCGGCGATCAGATTCACGCTGAACGTGCCCCAGTGCTTGTGGGGAACCATCGGCTCCAGATGGTTCACCACCCGCAGCCGCAGCCAGGCTCCGGGAATGGCGCCGATGCCCACCATCAGGGCCTCAACCATGAATCCAGCCGCGGCGGGCGGCCGGCGCGTCGTCACAGCCATCGCCACTGCAGACCCACACCTGCAGCCAGCCGATCCCGGCACCGCAGCGCCATCGGCGCAACGGCTGCAGGGGGGTGCCAGCGGGGAGGGTGCGCAGGGCAGGAGCGACGGCGCAGGGGCTGGCACGCAGCACGTCACCGAATCCGCTCAGAAGTGGATCTGCCCCGGCCCGGCGACGGATCTGGGGCTGACGCCGCTCGGCACCACCGGCAGGCAGACCGGCCGGGACCAGCAGGGCCACTCCCAGAAGCCAGCCCCAACGCAGCAGGGAACCCGTCGCCGGACCCCTCATCAGATGTCGAGCTGCGCGAAATCCAGTTCAGCGCTGTGGGTTTCGATGAACTCGCGGCGGGGCGCCACCTTGTCACCCATCAGGATGGTGAAGATGCGATCGGCTTCTGCCGCATCTTCGATCTCCACCCGCTTCATCATTCGGGTGGCGGGATCCATCGTGGTTTCCCAGAGCTGCTTTGGCATCATCTCGCCGAGGCCCTTGAAACGCTGAATCGTGTAGTTAGCCTTTTCTCCAAAGCCTTCGAGGGTCTTTTTGAGATCCTGTTCATTATAGCAATAAGTGTGATTCTTGCCCCGCTCGACCTTGTACAGAGGCGGGCAAGCAATATAAATATAGCCACCTTCCAGCAGCGTCTTCTGATAGCGATAGAAGAAAGTGAGCAACAGAGTGCGGATGTGAGCACCATCAACATCCGCATCAGTCATGATCACAATCCGATGGTAACGCAGGGCCGATTCGTTGAAATCCTCCCCCTTGATGCCAAGGCCAAGCCCGGTGATGAGTGCCTGGATCTCCGTATTCTTATAGATTTTGGCGTCGTCCGTTTTCTCAATGTTGAGGATCTTTCCGCGCAAAGGGAGGATGGCCTGGAAGCGTCGGTCGCGGCCTTGCTTGGCGGAGCCCCCGGCTGAATCGCCCTCCACAATGTAGATCTCCGACTCGGAAGGGTCACGGGAACTGCAATCCGCCAGCTTGCCTGGCAGGGTGGAACTCTCCAGCACCGACTTGCGTCGGACCAGCTCCCTGGCCCGGCGGGCCGCTTCGGCGGCATTGAAGGCCTGAATCGCCTTCTCCAGAATCAGATCGATAACCTGGGGGTGGAACTCTAGGAATTCGCCCAGGGCTTCGCCTACCACCGTATCAACGATGCCGCGAACTTCGGTGTTGCCGAGTTTCGTCTTGGTCTGACCTTCGAACTCGGGCTCGGGCACTTTGACCGAGAGCACGGCGGTGAGACCTTCGCGGATGTTCTCCCCGGCCAGGTTGGAATCGGCATCCTTGCGCTTGCCGCGCTTGCGGGCGAAGGTGTTAAGGGTGCGGGTGAGCACCGTCTTGAGACCCTCAATGTGAGTGCCTCCATCGACGGTTCGGATGTTGTTGGCGAAGCCGAGGATACTGTCGGAATAGGCATCCACACACCACTGCAGGGCGGCCTCCACATGGACGCCATCCTTTTCGGCATTGACGTGGATGATGTCCGGATGCAGGGGCTCCTTGCCGGCGTTCATGTACGCCACATATTCCCGGATCCCGCCTTCATAGTGGTAGATCTCCTGATGGGGCTGGCCATCGGAGCCGAGGGAACCGGGCCGCTCATCGCTGAACACGATCTGAACGCCACCGTTGAGGTAGGCCAGTTCGCGCAGGCGGCCGGAGAGGGTGGCGTAATCGAACTCAATGCCGCCGGTGAAGATCTCCAGATCCGGCTTGAACCGCACCGCCGTGCCGGTGTCGCCGCCGGGGTCGGGCTCGGAGCGCAGCGTGCCAATCGGGGCACCCCGCTCAAACCGCTGGCGGTGGGCCTGACCCTGGCGCCGCACGGTGACCTCCACCCATTCGCTGAGCGCATTCACCACCGAGACGCCCACCCCGTGGAGGCCGCCGGAGACCTTGTAACCGCCACTGCCGAACTTGCCGCCGGCATGCAGGACGGTGAGCACCGTTTCCAGGGCCGACTTGCCGGTGCGGGGGTGGATGTCGGTGGGAATGCCCCGGCCGTTGTCGATGATTTCGGCGGAACCGTCCTCACAGAGCCGGACACTGATCGCATTGCAGTGGCCGGCCAGGGCCTCGTCCACCGAGTTGTCGACCACCTCATAGACGAGGTGATGGAGGCCACGGGGACCGGTGGTCCCGATGTACATGCCGGGCCGCTTGCGGACCGGCTCCAGGCCCTCGAGAACCTGAATCTGCTCGGCCCCGTAGGCGTGCTGAACCTTGGAGCTGGAAGCGTCGCTCATTCCGGAGGTCACACCTGGCGGACGGCGAAGTCCATGGGTTGAGAAGGATGGATGGGGCTGGATCCTGGGAAAGCGACCGGCCGGGGCTCAGGCCCCACACGTGGCGGCATGCGCGCCGAAACCCCTTTCCAGTAGACGAATCTACCACCGAAGGCTCACAGCCGCCGCCAGGGGCCTCTGGTGGCCTGCTCGAATAAGGGGTCCAACCCTGGACACCTGATGGAGCCCTTGCCCCTGGTGATCGCGCTGCTGGGGCCCACCGCCGCCGGCAAGACCGAACTGGCCATCCGGCTGGCCGAACGGCTGGGGCTGGCCGTGCTGTCGGTGGATTCACGGCAGCTCTACATCGGGATGGACCTCGGCACGGCCAAACCCACGGCGCAGCAGCGGGCCCGGGTGCGTCATGAGCTGCTGGATCTGCGCCCCCCCGATCGACCGCTCAACCTGGAGGACTTCCGCCGGAGCGCCCTGGAGGTGATCGCGGCGGAACACGGGCGTTGCGGGATCGCCCTGCTGGCTGGAGGCAGCGGCCTCTACCTGCGCTCCCTGTTGCAGGGGCAGCGGCCGCCGGCGGTGCCGCCCCAGCCAGCCCTCCGGCTCCAGCTCGCCGCCCTCGGCCAGGGGACCTGCCACCAGCTCCTGGGCCGGGGCGATCCGATCGCCGCCGGCCGGATCGCCCCGGCGGACGCCGTACGCACCCAGCGGGCCCTGGAGGTGCTCTATGCCACCGGGCGGCCGATCTCGAGCCAGCTGCGGGCCGAAGCGCCCCCCTGGCGGGTGCTGGAGCTCGGGCTCGATCCACCCGACCTGCAGGAACGGATCGCCCGGCGCACAAGGGACCTCTACGCCCGCGGGCTGGTGCGGGAGACCGCGGAACTGATCCGGCGCCATGGGGCCGATCTGCCCCTGCTGAGCACCATCGGCTACGGCGAGGCCCGGAGCCTGCTGGCTGGAGAGATCGAGGAAGCGGACGCCATCGTCCTGACCACCCGCCGCACCCGGCAGTACGCCAAACGGCAGCGCACCTGGTTCCGCCGGCAGCACAATCCGCTCTGGCTGGATGGACCCGACGGCCCGTCGGATCCATTGCTGATGGCGTTGCCTGCGGTCCAGCACGTCCTAGGGTGAAAGGCCGGCACCGTCGCTGATCGTGCTGTCGGCCCCGCCGGTTCGTCCGCCTCCGGTCCCCTCGCCACTCTGAATGCCTCCTCGTCCCCGTTTCGATCGCCGTGCTCCCGTCCGGGAGCTGCCCAACATCAACGAACGGATCAGCTACCCCCAGCTCAGGGTGGTGGATGCCGATGGAAGCCAGCTTGGGGTGATCACCAGGGAAGAGGCTCTCGAGGTCGCCAAGGACCGGGACCTGGATCTGGTGCTGGTGAGCGAGAAGGCTGATCCGCCGGTCTGCCGGATCATGGACTACGGCAAGTTCAAGTTTGAGCAGGAGAAGAAAGCCAAGGAAGCGAAGAAGAAATCGCACCAGACGGAGGTCAAGGAAGTGAAGATGCGCTACAAGATCGATTCGCACGACTATCAGGTCCGAATCGGTCAGGCCGTTCGCTTCCTCAAGGACGGTGACAAGGTGAAGTGCACGGTGATCTTCCGGGGCCGGGAGATTCAGCACACGGCCCTGGCCGAGCAGCTGCTCTACCGCATGGCCAAGGACCTCGAGGAGAGCGCCGAGATCCAGCAGGAGCCCAAGCGGGAGGGTCGCAACATGATCATGTTCCTCACCCCCCGCAAGACACCGCTCACCAAGGAGAAGGATGCGGCGGCCCTGGCCGCCAAGGCGGTGCGCACCATCCCCTCCCCCGTGCGTCAGGCGGCCGGCAGCTCCGAAGCGGCCGCGGCCGAAGCCTGAACGGGCCCGTTGCTCAGAGCGTCTCCTCGAAGAACTCCAGCAGCAGTTTCCACCCCGCCGCGGCCGCTTCGGGGGCATGGTCGCTCCGCTCATCGCACATGAAGCCGTGGCCGCCCTCCAGCTCCACCAGGCGCAGGCGACGGCCGCCGGGGTCGACCTCAGCCAGGGCGGCTGCGATCATGGCCACCTCCGCGGCGGGGAGGAGCGGATCCCAGCTCCCGCAGACACACAGCAACCGCCCGCCGATCTCCGGCAACACGGCCAGGGACGGGGCCCCCCCGCCCGGCCGGCCCGCCACGACGCCGGCGCCGTAGAAATCGCAGCTGGCGGTCACCGCCGGCAGGCTCGCGGCCAGCAGCGCGCAGACGCAGGCGGCCA
>CAYGQY010000084.1:0-7026 GCA_964352195.1 uncultured bacterium | reverse complement strand
GCGGGTCACCACCCCGGCCCCGGTGGCCACCACCAGGGAGTGCCAGCCGGCGATCCGGTTCAGCACGGCGGTCTCCAGGTCGCGGAAGCCGGTTTCCCCCTCGGCGGCGAACACCTCCGGAATCGTGCGACCCGCCGCCCCCTCGAGCACCGCATCGGCATCGACGAACCGGTATCCCAGCGCCGCGGCCAGGGGGCGACCCACGCTGGTCTTGCCGGCCCCCATCATCCCCACCAGATACAGGTTCATGCCCTCGAGCCGCCCTGCCAGGGCGGCCGACGGTGGCGGGGAGCCGCCCGGGGGCAGAGGCAGAGACGGGGAGGACATCGGCGGACTCCGCGGCCACCCGGGGGCGCCGGGGGCGAAATCGAACTCCCTAGGATGCATCCCCACGCGGAACCATGGACGATGGCCACCGGCACCCTGGCCCTGTCGGCCGCCGCCCCACCGGGCCGGTCCTCGGCCCATGGACGGGGTCGGGGCTGTCTGATCACCCGCCGGGCCACCTTCAGCTCCAGCCATCTCTACCGCCTGCCGGAACTGAGTGAAGCGGAGAACGAGGCCCGGTTCGGCCGGTGCTCCATCGCCCCGGGCCATGGTCACAACTACGAGTTGATCGTGGCGATGGCCGGCCCCCTCGATGGGGACGGCATGGTCCTCAACCTCTCGGAGGTGAAGCACGCCATCCGGCGGGAGATCACCGATCCCCTCGACTTTCGCTGTCTCAACGACTGCTGGCCGGAGTTCGATCTCCGTGATCCCCAGGGCCGGCTGCCCACCACCGAGGCTCTCTGCCAGGCGATCTGGCGCCGGCTGGAGCCCTGTCTGCCGCTCGCCGGCCTGCGCCTGTACGAGCAACCCACCCTCTGGGCCGATGTCGTCGGCAACACCATGGAAGCCTTTCTCTCGATCCGCACCCACTTTGCGGCCGCCCACCGGCTGGCCCGGCCCGAGCTCTCCCAGAGCGAGAACGAGGGCATCTACGGCAAGTGCGCCCGCCCCCACGGCCATGGGCACAACTACCTGCTCGACATCACGGTACGGGGCACGATCGACCCGCGCACCGGCATGGTCTGCGACCTGGGTGAGCTGAAGGGTCTGGTCCAGGAGTTGGTGGTCGAGCCCTTCGATCACACCTTCCTCAACAAGGATGTGCCCCACTTCGCAGCCTGCGTGCCCACGGCGGAGAACATCGCCCTGCACATCGCCGATCTGCTCGCCGCTCCGATCGCGGGAACCGGCGCGGCCCTCCACAAGGTGCGGCTGCAGGAGAGCCCCAACAACGCGGCCGAGGTGTTCGCCGAATCCCCCCGGCTCGACATGCGCCCCGCCGCCCTCGAAGCCCTCGCCTCCCTCTAGGGAATGCCGTCGGGCCGGCCTGACCCGGCCCCCCCGTTGACGGCCCCCCAGCTGAGACTGGTGCTGGCCATCAGCCTGGACGGTCGCCTGGCCCCGGCCGGCGGTGGCGCCGCCCAGATCGGTGGCCGCGGTGATCGCCGCGTCCTTGAGGATGCGCTCGCCTGGGCCGATGGCTGTCTGATCGGGGCCGGCACCCTGCGGGCCCATGGCACCACCTGCCTGTTGCGGCGCTCCGAACTGCTCGCGGAGCGCCTCCGCGCCGGCCGGCCTCCCCAGCCGACGGCCGTGGTGGTCAGCCGTGGCGGTCCGATCGATCCGGCGCTTCCCTTCTTCCGCCAGCCGCTGCGCCGCTGGCTGCTCTGCTCCGCCGCGGAGAGCCCGGCGCCGGCGGGGTTCGAGCGGCGGTTACTCCTGGAGAACTGGAGGCCGAGCCTGCAGCAGCTGGCCTCCGCCGGCTTGGAGCGTCTGGTGCTGCTGGGGGGCGCCGAGCTGGTTTCGACGCTGCTGGCGAGCGATCTCGTGGAGGAGCTTCAGCTGAGCCTCTGCCCCACGGTGCTGGGCGGCGCCCACACCTGGGTGGGCACCCGGAGCCCCGATCTCTCGGCCGCCCGCTGGGCGCTCAGCGAGCAGCGCGGACTCGGCGGCGGGGAGCTGCAGCTGCGCTACCGGCGCCAGCGGAATGAACCCTAACGGCCGTCGCCGAGCCGCCGCCTCAGGTCCTCCAGGGAGACATCCCGGAAGCTCTCGGAGGGAAGGCCCAGCAGCCGGGCGGCGCAGCGCCGGATCACCACTTCGCCGTCGTCGCCGATGCGGCCGGCCACCAGCTCGGTGATCATCGCGAAGCTGCGGCCGCTGCGTTCGGCCTCCTCGATCAGGCAGGCGCTGGCGGGGGCCGCCAGCCGTCGGCAGGGCTCCCGCAGGCTGCGTTGCAGGCCACGCTCCGCCCCGGCCACCGCGTCGACGCACACCTCGGCGAGCCGGTCCTCCAGTTGGGGGCGGAGCAGGCGCAGCAGGGGGCCGAGCAGGCTGGCCTCGGCCGGCCCCCCCAGCCCGATCAGGGTGACCAGGCTGATCAGGGCGGCGGCGGCTCCACCCCCCCCGCCGCCGCGGTGGCCCGCCGGTCTTCCGCCGCGCATGCGCTCAGTCATCCCGTTAGTTTTGCCCCCTGCCCTCCGCCATCGTGTTCGATCGCCATGGCTGAGCTTGTGGCCCGCTGGCATCGGAGCATCACGGAGATTCCCGAGCAGCGCTGGCAGGAGCTGACCGGCCCCAGCGGCCTCCCCTTCTATGGCTGGCGCTGGCTGAGCGGACTCGAACGATCCGGCAGTGTCGCGCCCCACCAGGGTTGGCAGCCCTGCCATCTGGGACTCTGGGGCGGCGAGCGTCTGATCGCCGTGGCGCCGTTGTATCTCAAGGGCCACAGCTATGGCGAGTTCGTCTTTGACCAGTCGTTCGCCCAGCTCGCCGGCCAGCTCGGGCTGCGCTACTACCCGAAGCTGATCGGCATGAGCCCGCTGAGCCCGGTGCAGGGCTACCGCTTTCACATCGATCCCCAGGAGGATCCGGTCGCCATCACGGCGCGGCTGCTGGAGCTGATCGATGGCTTCTGCCGCGAGCGGCGCATCCTCAGCTGTAATTTCCTCTATGTCGATCCCCACTGGCAACCCCTGGCCGAGGCCGCGGGCTGTGCCACCTGGCTCAACCAGCAGAGCCTCTGGGTCAACGATGGCTACACCAGCTTCGAGGACTATCTAGCCCGTTTCAACGCCAACCAGCGGCGCAACATCCGTCGCGAGCGGCGCTCGATCGCCGCGGCCGGTCTCCAGGTCACACCCTGGGAAGGGGAGGCCATTCCGGCGGCGCTGCTCGGACGGATGCACCGCTTCTATGAGCAGCACTGCAGCCGCTGGGGGGCCTGGGGCAGCAAATACCTCACCGAGGAGTTCTTCGTGATCGCCGCAGGTGAGCTGAGGCGGGATCTGGTCCTGTTCAGTGCCCACCGCGGCGACCCGGCCGATCCGGTGGCCATGGCCCTCTGCGTCCGCGGCGAGGACGCTCTCTGGGGCCGCTACTGGGGCAGTGACGAGGAGATCGAGAATCTCCACTTCGAGGTCTGCTATTACGCCCCGATCGCCTGGGCGATCGAGCGGGGCATCCGCAGCTTCGACCCCGGCGCCGGGGGCAGCCACAAGCGGCGGCGGGGCTTCCTGGCCCAGCCGAGGGCCAGCCTGCATCGCTGGCTGGATCCCGGCTTCGATCGCCTGCTGCGTCGCTGGCTGCCGGAGGCGAATGCCCAGATGCTCAGCGAGATCGACGCTGTCAACGCCGAGATGCCCTTCACACGCCGCGATCTCCCCCTGGTGCGGGGGGGGTGAAACGGGCTGACTACGATTGAAGGCATGAACATCCGCACCTCCGGGCCGGAGTTGCAGCGCCAGAATCTGGCGCTGCAGGAGCGCCGGGCCCTCGACGAGCAGCTCTCCCAACGGGCCATCACCCTTGATCCGGGCGGTTATGTCCTGATCCGGCTGGATGAGTCCAGCGGTGAACTGGTGGCCGAGCACTACGGGAACGGCATCGATGCGCGGGGTCTGGCGACCGATCCCGACACCGGCGAAGTGCTCCGATGCCGCGGCGCCCAGGCCAGGGCCCCGTTGGGTGTCTACCGGGGACGCACCGCCAAGGAACTGGGCATGCGGCTGACGGAACAGCCCGATTCCCCGGCACTGACCCGGCTCGACCATGCCCTATACCTCGGCCGGGAACTGCAGAAGGCCGAAGCCGCCCTGCTGAACGGGCTCCCCTACGTCCAGGACTGAGCCCCGTCGGCGGGGGCTCCCCTTCAGGCCGGCTGGAGTTCCTTGATCTCCGCCCCGGAGGAGGGCTGCTCCGGAGGCAGGGATTGCAGTTGCTCCTGGATCTCCTGGGTAACGATGGCGCGGTACTCCATGAAGTGCTCGTTGTGGGCGAGCACCACCAGGAACTGCTCGACCTGGCTCGGGTTCCGGCGGGCGATTCCGAGCAGGTAGCGCCAGAACCGTCCGCGGGTGTCCCGCAGGATCCCCTGCCGCCAGATCACGATCAGCAGAGCCCGCACATCGGTCCAGCTGGGCAGCTTGGGGAGACCCCCATCACGCTTGGCGAAGGGCTGCCAGCGGGGCTTGCCCACCTTGAGGTAATAGCTGTATACGCGATCCATGTAGGCATTCGGCTCATAGAGCGCGCAGAACGCCTCGACGTACTCGTTGGCGATGTCGCGGATCGGGCGGGTGGGCACGAAGTTCAGCAGATTGGTCTGATTCACCCCTTTCGCGGAGGCTTCGTCCTGAATGAGGCGGCCTTCCTTCTCAAGGCGATGCCAGAGGCCGGTGTTGGGAAGGGCCTGCAGCATGCCCATCATCGCGGCGGGAATGCCGGTGCGGCTCACGAACTCCACGATCCGACGGCCGGCCCCCGTTTTTTCACCATCGAAGCCGATGATGAAGCCCGCCATGACCCGGATGCCGTAGGAGGTGATCCGGTCCACGGATTCCTCCAGGGAGCTTCGGGTGTTCTGCAGCTTCCGGGCGGTTTCCAGGCTGGCCTCGTCAGGGGTTTCGATCCCGAGGAAGACGCTGTCGAAGCGACTCTCGGCCATCATCAACATCATTTCCTCGTCCGAAGCCAAGTCGACCGAGGCTTCGGTGGCGAAGCTGAACGGATACCCATGCGCAATCTGCCACTCCTTGAGCGCAGGGAGAAGCAGCTTGGCATTGCGCTTATTGCCGATGAAGTTGTCGTCGACCAGGAAGATCGAACGGCGCCAGCCCAGATCGTAAAGAGTCTGCAGCTCGGCGATCAGTTGTTCGGGGGTCTTGGTGCGTGGTTTGCGTCCGTACAGCACGATGATGTCGCAGAACTCACATTGGAAGGGGCAACCCCGCGAGAACTGAACAGACATGGAGTCGTAGGCGTCGAGCTCAAGCAGGTCGAAGCGTGGAATGGGAGTTGAGGTCACATCCGGTTTGTCTCCACCGGAACTGAACCGGCCCTGCTGCTCACCCCGTTCCAGCGCTTCGATGAACATCGGCAGGGTGATTTCCCCTTCGTCGAGCACCTTGAAATCGGCCAGCTGCAGCTCGGGGGCGTCCGGGGTGGAGCTGGCAAAGGGGCCTCCCACGGCCACCGGCAGGCCCCGCTGCTTAGCCTTGGCGATCTGGGCGGCCATGTCGGCCTTCTGCACGATCATGCCGGAGATGATCACCAGCTCGGCCCAGTCCCATTCCGCGTCGGTGACCTCCCGAACGTTGCGATCGGCCAGTTTGAACTCCCAGTGCTGCGGCAACAGGGCAGCCACGGTGACCATGCCCAGGGGGGGCAGCAGAACCTTGCGATTGACGAGTTCGAGAATCTTCTCGTAACTCCAGAACGTCTTGGGGAATTCCGGGTAGACGAGCAGGGCGCGCATGCTGTTCCGGCGACATTGGTGATGCCAGAGGGCCTTGCCGCCATCGGCCAGCCCCCGTGCTTGTGGCCGCCAGCCTAAGGGCTCCCCACGGGATCAGGGCCTGTCCTGCTCTAATGGGGGTGATGTGTTCCTTTGGTCACCATGGCGGCGGCTCTGTATCTGGCCCTGATGGCCGCAGGCCTGATCACGGCCTTCCTGCTCTCCACCCTGCTGAGGGGCATCAAGCTGATCTGAGCCCTTCCCCCTCCGGACCGCCGGGATGGAGGGGGAGCAGCCGGCCCTGGCGTCCCATCAGTTCCGCCAGCCCCAGGGCCATGCCCACACTGCCCATCAGCGCGAAGGTGGCCGGCAGGCCCACCCGCAGGCTCAGGGCGGCCGCCAGCAGGCCGCTCAACCCCCCACCGCCCAGGAAGGCGATCTGACCCAGCCCAGCCATCCGCCCACGCAGCACCAGGGGCGAGGCCACCTGGAGGATCAGGCTGCCACCGGCCAGCAATCCGGCGGTCCCCGCCCCGATCAGAAAGGTCATGGTGAGCTGGAACCCGCTGCTCGCCGGTAGGGCCATGCCCAGCTGGCCCAGGCTGGTGAGCACCGTGCAGCCCCCCAGCAGCAGGGCGGGGCGACGGCTCAGCCAGCTGCTGTGGCGCTGGAGCAGCAGCCCCCCGGCGATGCTGCCGGCGGCCAGCACACTGGTGAACAGGCCGAGTGCCTGGGGGCTGGGGCCCAGTACCTGTTCGGCGATCAGCGGCGCCAGCCCCGGATGGAAGAACACGGCCAGGCAGGCCAGGGCCATATAGACGAGCACATGGCGCAGCGCCGCTCCGCAGCCCCGCCAGGCGGTACCCAGAGAGGCGCCCGGGCCATGTCCGCTGCTGCTCTCTAGCCTCCGATTCGGCTGCAGCAGCCAGAGCACCGTGGCGATCGGGATCAGATAGGTGGCCGCATCGATTCCAAGGGCCGTGGCCGGTCCCGTGAGCGCCAGAAGGAGACCACCGATCGGAGGCCCCACCAGCTTGCCCAGGTTGAACACCACCGAGAAGCTGGTCAGGTAGGACGCCAACTGCCGGGGCTCATCGATCAGCAGGGCGCAGTACTTGTTGCGGGCGGTCAGTTCAAAGGCGCTGGCCAGGCCCACCACCAGGGTGCTCAGCAGCAGCAGGGTCACCTGGGCGGCACCCTGCAGCAGGGGAATGGCGATCGCCCCCAGGGCCGCCCCCGCC
>CAYGQY010000083.1:0-7045 GCA_964352195.1 uncultured bacterium | reverse complement strand
GGAGTGGGGCTCCGCGCTCCAGTCTCCCTGCTGCGCCTGCCAGAGCGCGTGGAGGTCGGGGCGGCGCTCGCGGGTGCGGCGCTCCTGCTGCTCGGCCCGCCAGCGTTCGATGGCGCCGTGGTCGCCGCTGCGCAGCACCGCCGGCACCTCCAGGCCGCGGAAGACGGCGGGGCGGGTGTAGTGGGGATGTTCCAGCAGCAGGGCACTGTGGCTCTCCTGTTCCAGGCAGGCGGCCGTCCCCACCGTGCCCGGCAGGAGGCGCACCACGCCGTTGATCACGGTCATGGCCGGCAGCTCACCGCCGGTGAGCACGAAATCGCCGATCGAGACCTCCTCGTCGGCCAGGGGGCGGATCCGCTCGTCGAAACCCTCGTAGTGGCCGCACAGGAGCACCAGCTGGCGGTAGCCGGAGGCCCAGCGCTGCAGATCGGCCTGGCGCAGCGGCCGCCCCTGGGGGCTCATCAGCAGCACCCGCCGCGGCGCCAGCACCGGAACCGCCTCCAGGGCGGCGAAGACCGGCTCGGGCTTGAGCACCATGCCGGCGCCACCGCCGTAGGGCACGTCGTCGACCTTGCGGTAGCGGTCGGAGGCGTGGTCGCGGGGATTGTGGGCGTGCAGGCTGGCGATGCCCGCCGTGAAGGCCCGGCCGATCACCCCGAGGGTGCGCAGGGGCTCGAAGGCCTCCGGGGCCAGGCTCACCACATCGAGGCGCATCACTCAGCCCGCGCCATCCGCCGGCCGGCTGACCCGTCGGATCTCGGAGCAGAAGCTGGCCTGGCCGGGCTGCCCGTCGGCGCCCTGCACCACGCAGCTGCGCAGCCTCAGGTTGGGCTTGGTGAACCAGATCCGCTCCCGCTGCACGCTGGCCTCGCGCTGCACCACCAGCTCCAGGCTGCCGTCGGGCCAGAGCTCCCAGTGGCCGAGGGGCCCGTTGGCGTCGTGCAGGACGCCGTCGGCGCCGAAGCCGAGCCGCTGCGGTGCTCCCTGGGGGGGGGTGACCTCCAGTTCTCCGAGGCTGGCGCTGCCGCCGGCGGAGACCAGGGTCACCTCGAGATCGCCCCGGTCGCTGTCGTGCCAGGCGTCATCGGCTTCGGGAGTGGCCTCGGTCTCCGCCGCAGGGGTGATGGCGAAGCGGCTGCGCAGGGCCATCCAGCGCCCGGCGCAGAGGGCCAGGAAGGCGGGCAGATCCTCGGGGGGAAAGGCGGGGCTGCTGCCGGTCACGGCGGGGTTCAGGCGATGCCCTCCATCCTGCAGCAGGCGGCCCCGGGGCCCGTGGGCATGCCGTTCACTCGCCGCGGTAGCCCAGCTCGGCCAGCCGCGCCGCACTGCGGCGCCAGTTCGGCACCACCTTGACGAACAGCTCCAGGTAGACGGGCCCGTCGAACACCTTCTGCATCTGGGCCCGCGCGCCCGTGCCGATCTCCCTGAGCATGCGGCCCCCCTTGCCGATCAGGATCCCCTTCTGGCTGGAGCGCTCCACCAGCACCGTGGCCAGCACGGCGATGCGGGGGCCGTCCTCGACGATCCGCTCGATCTGGACCGCCACCGAGTGGGGCACCTCCTCGCGGGTGTGGGTGAGGACCTGCTCCCGGATCAGCTCCGCCAGCAGCACCTGCTCGGGCTGATCACTCACCGCATCGGGCGGATAGAGATGGGGGCCCGGTGGCAGCCGCGCCGCGAGGGCCTCCACCAGGGCGTCGCAGCCCGCGCCGGTGCTGGCGCTGCAGGAGAGCAGGGGCCAGTCGCTGCGGCGCTGGCCGGGATCGGCCGGGTCGGCCCGCTGATCGGAGAGCGCCAGCAGCTCCCGGTAGCTGGTCTCCAGGGCCGCCGCGCGCAGCGGATCCACCCGATCGCTCTTGTTGAGCGCCACCAGCACCGGCGCGCGGCTGTGGCGCAGCAGCTCCACGATGAAGCCGTCGCCGCGGCCGGCCGGTTCGCTGCCATCCACCAGCAGCAGCACCACGTCCACCTCCCCGATGGCGCCCCGGGCGCTCTGCACCAGGCGCTCCCCCAGCAGGTGGTGGGGTTTGTGGATGCCGGGCGTGTCGAGCAGCACCAGCTGGGCGGTGGGGGTGGTGAGGATGGCCCGCAGCCGGTTGCGGGTGGTCTGGGCGATGGGGGAGGTGATCGCCACCTTCTGGCCCACCAGTTGGTTGAGCAGGGTGGACTTGCCCACGTTCGGGCGGCCGATCAGGGCCACGAACCCGGAGCGGAAGCCGGGCGGCGATCCCCCTCCCAGCGGAGCGGAGGCGGCGCCGCTGGCGTCGCTGGGGTCGGGGATCTCCACGGGGCCGGGCTGGTCCATAGCCTCAACACTGCCAGTTCCACCGCCTGCGATGGCCTCCTCCCCCCCGGTATCCCCCAGTTTTCCCCAGGCGATGGAGATCAGCACGAGCTGGCTCGCCCTCTGGGAGAGCGGCGAGCTCAGCGATGAGGTGCTGGCTGACCGAGTGGGGGAGCTGGTGGCCAGCCGCGACGGGGCCCGGGGGTTCTTCGTGGTGGCCCTGGCGGGGGAGAGCCCCCTGCTGGACCGGTTGCCCGAGGTGCTCGTGCTCCAACTGCGCCTGGCCGGGGACGGGGTGGTGGACCTGACGGCCCGCAACCTGGCCATGAGCACGGCGATGGCGCTGCAGCACGGCCGGGGCGGCGATGCCGCGCAGCAGGCCCGCTCGGAGCGGGTGCGCCGGCGCTGCACCGAGCTGCTGCGCCTGCTCGAGCCCGGCCAGGTCAAGGGCCGGCTGGAGACGCTGCTGGCCGCCACCGCGGGGAACGGCGAGGACGTGGCCTTCCTGGAGCGCTGGGGCTACGACGCCGAGCAGCGCTCAGCCATCGCCGCGGCGGTGCTGGCGGTGGCCGAGGCCACCGGGGCGTGACGGGAGCAACGCCAAGGCGGAGATGGGCGAGGGTCAACTCTCGGAGGAATGGAACCAGGAACGTGAAGCCAACATTTCCAGCCTGGCCGGCGCCAGCGTCGAAGGACCGACTCTGATGGGGGGCACCGGTCAGCGGCCCATTCAGGTCGAGTCTCAGACAAGTCGGCGTTTCCGACAGGCAAGGCGTTGGGGTGCTGGCGAAGGAGATAGTTGAAACGGCGTTCAACGGTTGCTGTTTGAGTCCCTTAATGGGCCCCTCAATAGGTCCATTCAACGTCGGTGTCTGAGAATGGTTCAACAGTTGCCTTGGCCGGCTCAGGGGCCCCCAGGGTGACGGCTGCCGCGACACTGCCGGCCTTCAGGACCTGAAGCGGCCTGGGCCAGTGGGCGGGGATGCCTGGTATCAGAACCCGTGACATGACGCCTACGGGTCACGGGGCCGCGGCCATCGGGGTGGAGGGGAGCTGGGGCCAGGGCCGAGGCCCTGGTTCCTCGACCTCTCCCGGCCCCATCCCCTGCCCTTCCGGTGAGGGGACATACCCAGCCACCATCGCCTGGAGCAGCCGGGTCACGCCTGCGGGATCACGGTTGGCCAGGGCCCGTTCCATCTGGTGCATCAAGTGCTGGAGCTGGCCGGGATCGAGGCTGCCCTCGCGGGCCTGGCGGATCAGCGGGTGGCGGGTTGGGGCGTCGTCCGGGCTGATCAGAAGCTCCTCGTAGAGCTTCTCCCCCGGGCGCAGCCCGCTGAACTGGATGGAGATATCCCCCGGGGACTCGGGGGTGTCGCGCACCCGCAGGCCGGAGAGCTGAATCATCTGGTGGGCCAGATCAAGGATGCGCACCGGTTCGCCCATGTCGAGCAGGAACACTTCGCCGCCCTGGGCCATCCCCGCCGCCTGCAGCACCAGCTGGGCTGCTTCGGGGATCGTCATGAAGTAGCGGGTCATCTCCGGGTGGGTCACGGTGAGCGGCCCGCCGCCGGCGATCTGCGCGCGGAACCGGGGGATCACCGAACCCGATGAACCCAGCACGTTGCCGAAACGCACCATCGTGCAGATCGGGCCTTCGCCGACGCGGGAGATCTCGAGGGCCGCCGCCTGCACCAGCAGCTCGCAGGCCCGTTTGCTGGCCCCCATCGCGTTGGTGGGGCGCACGGCCTTGTCAGTGGAGATCAGGATGAAGCGCTCGATGCCGGCCCCGAGGGCCGCCGCCAGCACGGAGCGGGTGCCCAGCAGGTTGTTGGCCACCCCGGCGCAGACGTTGAGCTCCACCAGCGGGACATGCTTGTAGGCGGCGGCGTGAAACACCACCGCCACCCCCTCCTGCACCATCAGGTCCTGCAGGACCCGCTGATCGCCCACGTCGGCCAGCACGGGCCGCAGGGAGGGCAGGCTTCCCTGGGCTTGCGCCAGCTGGATCAACTCCTGTTCGATGGAGTAGAGCGCCAGTTCATTGCGCTCCAGCAGCACGAGCCGGCTGGGCTGGAGCCCCATGACCTGGCGGCAGAGCTCACCGCCGATCGATCCTCCCGCCCCGGTCACCAGCACCGATCGTCCGCTCACCGCGGCGCCGAGCAGACCGGCATCGGCCTCGCTGGGTTCCCGGCCCAGCAGGTCTTCGATCGCCACCGGCCGCAGCTCCGAGATCTGGCATTCGCCGCTGGCGAGCTGCCCGAGCGAGGGCACCACCAGCACCTTCAGGCCGAGGAAGGAGAACCGGTCCACCAGGAGCCGACGGCGCCGGCGGGAGGCCTCGGGAATGGCCAGCAGCACCTGGCTGATGCCGTGGCGATCGATCAGCTCCTCAAGGTTGTGGGGGCCATGGATCGGCAGGGTCTGCAGCCGTCGTCCCCAGCAGGAGGGCTCCTCGTCGACGGCGGCCACCAGCCGGAAGCGGGGGTCGTGGCGAAGCTCTTCGAGCAGGCGCAGGGCGGGTTCGCCCACGCCGTAGATCACGGTGGGAAGGCCCTCCGACTGCCGGAACCCCTTCAGCCGCAGGCGGAGCAGATCCCGCAGCAGGATGCGACTGGCGATGGCGCTGCCGGAGAACAGCATCCAGAACAGGATCCAGAAGGAGCGCGGGGGCTGGGGACCGCCCTGGAGTGTGCTGATCAGCAGCAGCAGCAGCACGAACAGGCCCGAGCGGGGCAGCAGGCCGTAGAGGGAGAGGCTGCCGGAATAGCGGGTGAGACTGCGGTACCAGCCACTGGAGGCCAGCACCGTGAGGCCGCAGACCACGGCCCAGGGCAGCAGGGGGAGATGGGGATCGAAAAAGCGGAACGTGTCCCCCTGAACCCGCAGGGCGAAGGCCCCCACGAAGGAGACGGCGATCAGCAGCGCATCGACCAGCAGCAGCAGGCTGCGGCGGATCAGAAAGGCCCGGTTCCGGTCCCTGGCCTCGCCCGGCAACCAGAACGGCGAGGCTTCGCTCGTCGGGGTCGACTGGCTCACTGCTTTAGGGCCGCAGCGGGAGAACGGGAGGTTCGAGGCGGATGGGTTCAGCCCGCCCGGCCGGTGGCCCGGAGCGGCCCATCCAGAGGCAGCCATGGGGCAGCAACGGCCTGAGGCCGGCCAGCCATCGGAGCCGATCCAGCCCCCGGGGAAGCCGCTCCGGCAGGCCGTGCTGAAAATCGGAGGATGTCCGCACCACGGTGTAGGGCTGCGGCTGCCCGGGTCCGGCCGGCAGGAAGCAGGCCCCACGGCCCCCATCGCCGAGCACCGCTTGCGTGAAGGAGTCCAGGGGGAGATGCACGCCGGTGCCGCTGGAGGCGAGGGTGAGCCATTTTAGGGAGAACCGCTGGCCTGTCGAGGAGCGGTAATCGGAGGCCTCCCGCACCGTCACCCCCTCCGGCAGCGGGGAGAGGTTCGCTCGTGGCGGCACCCGCCGGTAACCCACACCGCCCAGGCGGAGCTCGGCGGGAAACAGGAAGGGGTTGGCGGGGCCGGGAGGCCGGAACCAGCTCTCCAGGCTGAGCAGCACCGACCAGCCGGCCAG
This sequence comes from uncultured bacterium, assembly GCA_964352195.1. GTDB lineage: Bacteria > Cyanobacteriota > Cyanobacteriia > PCC-6307 > Cyanobiaceae > CAYGQY01. Next base: position 1,178 of record CAYGQY010000083.1, on the reverse strand, counting down.
CAGCAGCAGCGCGACCGTGCGGAACAGGGGCATCTCAGGCCCCCCGCTGATGGCGCCAGGTGCACTCGATCACCGCGAGCATCAGCAGGCAGGTGAGCCCCATGGCCACCAGCGAGAAGAGCTGGGAGCCCGCCCCCTGATGCCAGAAGTGAAAACTGCTGAGCTGCTCCATCCAGCCGGGGCCGCTTTCGAGATCCATGAACCCCAGCAGGGCCACCCGCAGGGCATTGATGGTGAAGGCGATCAGCAGGGCCACCCCCGCCAGGGCCAGCAGCGTGGGCCAGGCCAGCAGCGGAATCAGCAGGGCGATCACCACCAGCGCGGCCAGATTGAGGCTCATGCTGTTCACGCCCGTGCAGCTCAGGTCCACCACCAGTTCCTTGCCCGGCATCAGGATCGATGTCCCCATGGCGTTGGCGGGCTGACCCATCAGCCAGAGCAGGAAGGCCGAGCCATGGGCGGTCACCCAGGCCAGGGCCTGGGTGGGCAGGAAGCGGTTGATCAGCACCTGGGCCGGCAGCAGCAGGCCGATCACCGCCAGCTGGCGGGCCAGGGGGCGGCCCGGCCCCACGCCGGCCACCAGGGCGAGCCCCAGCAATCCCGCCAGGGGGACCAGGTGGAGCAGGGGGTCGTAGAGACGGGCCGCAACGCTGAGCACCAGCAGGCACCAGACCAGCAGCCCCAGCCCGGCCAGCAGCTGGCCGCGGCTGGGGCTGCCCAGGCCCCGCTGCTGCCGCCAGTCCCAGAGCAGCACCCCGCCTCCCACCCAGGAGAGGGCCGCCATGATCGCGAACGCCGACACTCCGGCCCGGATCAGCAGGGTGAGCTGGGTGCTGACCATCCCGGCCAGCAGGGCCAGCCAGGCCTCAGCTGCCAGGAGCATCGGAATCCTCGTTGGCGGCTTCGGACCGCCGGCTCCGGCGCACCCGTTCCTCCAGGTCGGGATCGGAGCGGGGCCAGAGCAGGCCGGTGAGCAGAAAGAAGCCTCCGTAGGCGAGGGAGGCGAGCCCCAGCCGCGCCGCCTGGTTGGTGAGCCGGCCGGTGAGGTCCGCGCGGCTGCGCAGGTACTGCGCCTGCAGATCGGCCTCGGCGCGCTCCATCAGGGCCAGCGCCGACTCCCGTTGCGCGCCCAGGGGGCGATCGGCGCTGCCCAGGGCGGCGGTGGGGTCCTTCAGCAG
>CAYGQY010000082.1:0-7047 GCA_964352195.1 uncultured bacterium | reverse complement strand
GACCGGGACCCCACCGGCCGTGGCCACCCACACCGGTCGGGACGGCAAGGGCATCCTGATCACCGAGCCCGCCATGCGCCAGTTGGGCGCCCTGATGCATCAGCCGGGTCAGGAGACCATCCTGCGCGTTGGTGTGCGCTCCGGAGGCTGCAGTGGCATGAGCTACACCATGGACTTCGTGGAGGCCGCCGCCATCCGCGACGACGACGAGCAGTACGTCTACGAACCGGAGGGGACACCCAGCTTCCGGGTGGTCTGCGATCCCAAGAGCCTGCTTTACATCTACGGCATGCAACTGGATTTCAGTGCTGCGCTGATCGGCGGTGGCTTCAACTTCACCAATCCGAACGCCAGCCAGACCTGTGGCTGCGGCAGTTCCTTCGCGGTCTGAGCGTCTGGTCACCCGTGAACGCTCCAAGCGGCCCCAGCAGGGGTTCCTTGGCGTGGGAATCTGAGCACACTCCGACCCGCCGCGCCGATGACGGCCACCACCGAGTCCGCTGAATCCCTCTTCGATCAGGCCATCCGCCGCTATCAGGATGGCGTCCCGGCCGCCGACGTGCTCGATGACTTCCTGACGATCACGGCCCAGGCCCCGCGACTCTCGGCCGGCTGGACCTGCCTGGCCTGGCTGCAGCTGCTGGTGGATCAGCCGGAGCCGGCCCTGCGTTCGGCGCGGACGGCGGTGAGGCTCAACCCCCAGGACCCCCAGTCACGGCTGAATCTCAGCCTGGCCATGCTCGACACCGGCGCCAAGGGCGTGCGGGAGCATATCGACGTGGTACTCCGGATCACCGCCCTGGCCCCTGATCTGGCCACCGAACTGAACGAATCGATCGCCGATGGTCTCAGGCGGCGACCGGGCTGGGCGGCCCTGGAGAAAGTGAAGGCCTGGCTGCAGGGGTGAGCCGCAGCGCAGCGGAAGGGAACTCCCCGCGGCGGCGGAGGGTCCTGCTGCTCAGCAACGGGCATGGCGAGGATCTCAGCGGCGGCCTGATCGGGCAGGAGCTGGGGGCCCTCGGTGTCGAAGTGGCCGCCCTGCCCCTGGTGGGGCACGGCACCGCCTACCGGCTGGCGGGCGTGACGGTGCTCGGCCGCACCCAGGAGTTCAGCACCGGCGGCCTGGGCTACACGAGTCTGCTGGGGCGGCTGACCGAACTGGTCCAGGGACAGGTGATCTACCTGCTCAGGCGGCTGCTTCTGTTTCTGCGGGAAGCCCCCCGGGCCGATCTGGTGGTGGTGATCGGCGACGTGATCCCCGTGCTCGCGGCCTGGTGCAGCGGGCGGCCGGTGATCACCTATCTGGTGGCCTACTCCAGCCACTATGAGGGGCGCCTGCGCCTTCCCTGGCCCTGTGGCCCCTGCCTGGCCAGCGGGCGGTTCCGCCGGGTGTTCAGCCGCGACGCCTTCACCGCCACTGACCTGAGCTCCCAGCTGGGGCGTGAGGTCACCTTTCTCGGCAATCCCTTTCTGGATCGGGCCCTGGAGCCCGCCGATCGCCTCGAGGCCGCCACCCCGTCTCGCCCCGACAGCCAGTGCCTGGGGCTGCTCCCGGGCAGCCGCCTGCCGGAAGCCCTGCGCAACCTGGAGCTGATGCTTCAGGTGCTGGCACGGTTGCCCGCTCCCCTGCGGGCCCGGGAGCGGCTGGGACTCCATGCCGCCCTGGTGCGCGACCTGGAGCCCTCCCAGCTGGCTCGCCTGGCCGCGCCCCACGGCTGGGCCCTCACGGAGGGGCGGCTGCGGCGGGGGGGCCTGGAGCTCCAGCTCCACTGGGGCCGCTTCCCGGCCGTGGTGCAGCAGGCCGACCTGCTGCTGTCCATGACCGGCACGGCGGCGGAGCAGGCGGTGGGACTCGGCAAGCCGGTGCTCCAGCTGGTGGGTTTCGGCCCCCAGTTCACGGGCCGGTTCGCCGAGGCCCAGCGCCGGCTGCTGGGCCCGTCACTGGCGTGCGCCCCAGGGGAACCGGGCTCGGAGCTCAGTCTCACCGGCACGGCGGAGCTGCTGGCCTCCCTGTTGAACGAGCGGGGGCGGGAGGAGCGGAAGGACCGGTGCCGCCGCAACGGACTGGAGCGGATCGGCGGGCCCGGAGGAGCCGGCAGGATGGCCCAGCAGATCCTGCAGGTGCTTGATGGCTGAGGTCCCCGCCCCGTCCCTTCCGCAACGGCTGAAGCGCTGGATCGATGCCGTGCTGGTCGCCGATGTCTTTCTGGTGATCGGGGGTGCCGTCTGGTTCGCCCTGGCGGTGGGGCTGCACAGTCAGCACGTGGAAGCGCCGCTGCGGCTGCTCCAGCGGCTGTGGGAGCCCCTGTTCACCCCGGCGATCTCCCTGCTGATGGGCGCCGCCGTGCTCAGTGGGGTCCTGGGCTGGTGGCAGCGGCGAGGGCGGCGGGCAGATTCGGGTAGCGGAAGCTGAAACGCCGGGCGAGCAGGCGTTCCGGGAGCACCTGTTGGCCCTCCAGCACCACCGAGGCCCCATCCCCCAGCAGCAGCTGCAGCAAGGGAGCCGGAACCGGCAGGAGGCTGGGCCGGTGGAGCGCTCGCCCGAGGGCCGCCGCGAACACCCCCATCGAGACCGGTTCGGGGGTCACGGCGTTGTAGACCCCCGCGTAGGAGGGATCCTCCAGGGCCGCGAGGATCAAGGCGCAGAGGTCGGTGCGATGGATCCAGCTCATCCACTGTCGGCCCGAGCCGATCGGTCCGCCGAACCCGGCCCGGAAGACGGGCAGCATCTTCCCCAGGGCGCCGCCATCGGGGCCCAGAACGATGCCGATGCGGAGCTTCACCACCCGGCAGAGATCCGCCGCCTGATCGGCGGCGGCCTCCCAGCCCTGGCAGAGCCGGCCCAGCACATCGGCGGCCGCCGGAGAGGTTTCGGTGAACGGGCCGCCGAGGCCCGTGCCGTAGTAGCCGACGGCGGAGCCACTCACGAGCACCGCGGGTCGTGTCGGATCGAGGCCGCCGATCGCCTCAGCCAGCAGGCGGGTGGTGTCCAGCCGGCTGTCGATCAGGCGCCGCACCTGCTCCGGCGTCCAGCGGGACTCGGCGATGGGCTCTCCGGCCAGATTGACCACCCCCTCCGCAGAGGCCAGGGCTTCGCGCAGATCGGGCCGCGACCAGCAGCCGGGGGCGGCCGGATCGGCCTGGAGCCGCTGCAGGCCGGCGTGATCCAGACCCGCCAGTGGAGCGGCGCTCCGGCTGACCACGGTGCAGCGGTGGCCCCGCCCCAGCAGGGTCGGCACCAGCTCACGCCCGACGAAGCCGGTGCACCCCAGCAGCAGCAAGCGCACGGCCACGGTCCCCAGAGGAAGGAATCGAGACTAAGGGGCGCTGCCCTCGGGGGAGGGGTCGGCTGCCGGAGGCAGGGTCAGGCCCAGCCGCCGGGCCAGGGGCACCAGGGCGAAACCCTGGACGAGCAGACCCAGCAGCACCACCCCGAGCGACAGGGGAGGCATCTCCACGCCCCAGGGCACTGGACTGGCCGCCGCCTGGATCGCCATGGCGATCGGAACGGCCCCGCGCAGGCCTGAGAGGGTCACGAACGTTTTGTCGGGCTGGCTGAACTGGGATCCTGTCAGGAGCGTCTGCACCATCAGCCAACGCACCACCTGCAGGGCGAACAACAGCATCAGACACCAGCCGAAGGCCTCCAGCACCCCGCTGGGCTCCACCACCAGCCCCATGCAGAGGAAGAGCAGCAATTCGGCCATCTTGGCGAAGCCGGCGTGGGCCTCCACCAGCTCGGAGCGCTCCGAGCCGGCGCCGGTGCCCACCACCAGGCCGGCGATGTAGGCCGCCAGCAGACCGCTGCCGCCCAGGAGCTGGGTGACCCCGACCAACAGCATCAGTTCCGCCAGGCTCATCACCACCAGCAGCGAGGGGGTGCAGCGGCGCCGGTGGTGCGCGAGCAGCAACTGGGCCAGGCTTCCCCCCACAAACCCCAGCAGCGCGCCGAGCAGAAACTGGCGCAACACGTCGATCACCAGCTCCGACGGGGTGGAGGTGGCTCCTCCCGCCATGGCCAGCGCCACACCCGAGAGCACCACCGCCACCGGATCATTGAGGCCCGACTCCGCCTCGATCAGATGCATGAGCCGGGGCGGCAGGGTGCCCATCAGCGGCCGCAGCACCACCAGCACCGCGGAGGCATCGGTGCTGCAGACCATGGCCCCGATGAACAGGGCCAGCGGCAGGCTGGTGGGGATCGAGCCGCCCGGAACGTGCTCCCCGAGCGCCACCAGAGCCGCCACCAGCAGAGCCGTCATCACGGAGCCGGCGGTGGCCAGCCGGATGGATGGCTTGAGCACCGAGCGCACCTTGTCCCAGCTGGTGGTCAGCCCGCCGAAGAACAGCACCAGCACCAGGGCCACCTGGGCGAGCTCGTCGGCGTGGATGAGGCTCAGCAGGGGAGGGGGCTGGCCGGGCAGGGCATCGAGGTTGTTGTCGGTGAGGAGCCCCAGCAGGAGCACGAGCAAGATGCCGGGCAGCTTGAGCCGGGAGGCGATGTCATCCAGCAGCACGGCGGCGAGCAACAGGGCGCCGAACATCGCCACCATCAAGGACAGGCTGGTGCTCACGACGCCTCTTCAACGGCCCGTGGTTCTAGCCTGAGCTGACCACGGACGCCCATCATGGCCGACCCCACGGAGGCTCCCGCCGCACCACCGCTTGCCCCTTCGCTGAAGAAAGGCAGCCTGGTGAAGGTGAATCGGGCCGCCTACACCGGCAGCCTCGAGGCGGCCGCCAGCGATCCCTCCCCTCCGGCCTACCTGTTCGAAGGTCCCGGCGAGGTGCTGAGCATCAAGGGGGACTATGCCCAGCTGCGCTGGCGCCTGCCGGTTCCGGATGTCTGGTTGCGGCTCGATCAGCTCGAAGCCTGCTGACCGGGGTTCACCGGCTCAGAGATCCAGCCGGCGGCGCTCGGCCTGCAGCTGGCGGCGCCGCCTGGTTGCTTCGCGCAGCATCTCCCGACCGTCGTGGAGGTAGCTGTCCACATACCCCAGCGTGTAGCGCTCGCATTCGATCAGGGCGTCCTGCACGAGGCTGAGGCAGTGATACAGATCCAGGCCGAACCCACCGGCAGAGGGGGGACAGGGCTGGGAGCGATAGAGCCCGATCACGGTCTCGAGTCGGGCCTTGCTCTGGTCGAGGTAGGCCACGAACGCCTCCATCAGCCGGTCGTCGTAGGGATCGGCGGCCAGGGCGCGGAGCTGGCTTGGAAAGGGATTGATCACCTGAGCCAGCCGTCGATTGATCGGCGCGTAGACCTGTCGCAACCAGCCCTGCAGCTCCCCATCGCGGGCGGGACCCTCCGGGCGCGGGGAGGTCAGCGGCGTGGGATGGCCGGGCCGGGAGCTGATCGGTGAGCGTGTCCTGTCGTAGCGCCGGCGTTTGTCGCCATCCCCGAGCACATCCCAGGCGGCGTTGAGCTGCAGGATCAGCCGGTGGTCACCGCCGGCATCGGGGTGATGCTGCTTGACCAGAGTGCGATACGCCGCCTTGATCTCCGCCGGACTGGCCGATGGAACCACCCCCAGCACGGCATAGAAGTCGGTGCCGGCGAAGGAAACCATCGGCTGGCGGCAGGGCGGCCGCCCCCATTCTCGCAGCTCCCACCCCGGGCCCGCTGCTGCTGGCCCGGGGTGGGAGGCCATGAAAAAGCCCCCCGGAGGGGGGGCTGGGAAGGGGTGTGAGGAGAGGGTTCCGGCTCTGGGAATCAGAACTTGAAGGTGGTCTGAACCAGCCAGCCGAAGATATTGAAGGTGCTGTCAGTTCCCGTCTGCTGGCCGAGGGGACGGCTCAGATAGAAGACCGAAGGGGTCACGGAGATGTTGTCCGAGACCTGGAACTTGTACCACCACTCCCAGACGTAGTTGCCGTCCTGTGGGGTGGTGCTGCCGTTCGGATCGCTGCCGCGGGTGAGGGCAGTGGCGAAAGTGGGCTGGCCCACCGCCATGCCGGCCGAGTTGCCCTTGGCGAACACATCGGTCCACTGCAGACCGGCGAACCAGCTCTGGCTTTCGCTCACATAGGGCTGAACGAAATCCAGTCCGTTGGCCTGGGTCTCATTGCCGGAGAGGCTGTTGTATCCCCAGCCCAGGCTGATCGAGGGAAGCCAGCCGCTCTTCTTGGGCTGCCAGTAGCCGCTCACCGCCACGCTGTTCGATTCGCCATTGGCGAGAAACCAGCTGTTGGAGGCCACGAAGTTGGTGCCGCGGCGGAAGTTTGAAGCCTGCTGCCCGTAGCGGTAGGCGGTGGACAGGCCCCACTGGGGTGCGGTGTAGGCCAACTGCGCGAGCACACTGGCCCGGGAGCAATCCGTGCCGATGCCGCCTTCGCTGGAGGAGCAGTTGAAGGCGTTGCCATCAAAGGCCTGGCCATTGTTTCCTTCTGGCGCCACATAGCTGGCCGAAACGCTGAACCGCCCCTTGCCCTTTTCAACCTTCTGCCTCCAAATGGCCCCAAACATCGAACCGGTGGCCTTGTTGTAGACGCCGGGGGCGCCATGCAACGCGAAGACGTCCAGAATCCGGCTTCCCTTGCCGCTGCCGTACACCGTGGGTGAGGCACCGAGAGCCTCGGTGTTACGAGCTCTGGCACCCAAGATGAAGGTGAACTGATCACCGACCGGGAAGCGGTAGTAGAGACGGTCGATCCCGACCGAATCAGATCCACCGAAACCATTGCTGGCGATGTCGAGGGCGGTCAGGTTGACTCCGCGCCCTGCAAAGGCATTGTCGAAGTTACCCGTTCTCAGGCGGGTGAACAGCAGATCCTTGCCGGTGAAGCTGGTGGAAAGATTCAACCGGAGATCATAGTTGAAGGTGGTGGCGCCATACTCAGCATTATATTTCGAAGCCGCATCCTTGCCGACGAAATCAGGGTTGGCACTGAAAACGCCGACGCCGGAGCGATCCCCACCGGCATTGACGGCACCCAGCACGAAGGTGGCCTGACCCTTGAGGGTGGTGGTGGTGGAGAACTGGGTGGCCTCTAGCTCACCCACCTTGGCTTCGAGATTGTCGACCCGGCCCCGCAGGATGGCGAGTT